>NZ_JBVFXW010000018.1:0-57530 GCF_055522395.1 Psychrobacter sp. TPE 89C | reverse complement strand
TTTTTAATAAAATTTTTGTATAAAACCAACCTCATCTCTCATCAAAACTTGGAATCATGGCAAAAACTGCAATAGGGTCTTGCAAGATAATCAAAATCGGCATAGGCTAATCTATTTCGTTTTTATATTCATATACAATCTGTATTAGGGATCATTATGCTGTCAAACTGGGTACGAGCCATCTTACAAGCCACCGTCTATGACGTTGCGATTCAAACACCACTTGAAGCGGCACCCAAGCTGACCCAACGTTTTGCTAATGACATTCGTTTTAAGCGCGAAGATTTACAACCCGTCAAGTCCTTTAAATTGCGCGGTGCTTACAACCGTATTAGCCAATTGAATGATGAGCAAAAAGCGCGCGGTGTCATTTGCGCATCGGCGGGCAATCACGCACAAGGCGTAGCTTATTCTGCTCGCAAACTTGATCTTAACAACATCATCGTTATGCCAACCACCACACCTGACATCAAAGTAGATGCCGTGAGAGCACTGGGTGGCAACGTTGATTTGCATGGCGACAGCTTCGATGAAGCCAACCGTTATGCAATCAATCGCGCTGAAACCGAAGGCTTAACCTTTATCCCGCCTTACGATGATGAATTGGTTATTGCTGGGCAAGGCACTATCGGTCTGGAGCTAACACAACAGTGGCGAAATATGGATTACGTCTTCGTTGCAGTTGGCGGCGGTGGTCTCATCTCTGGTGTCGCGGCCTTTTTGGGCGCAGTGGCTCCGCATGTCAAAGTCATCGCTGTAGAGGCGGAACAGTCTGCCTGTTTAAAAGCAGCACTAGAAACAGGTGAACGCGTCAAACTGGAACAAGTTGGCTTATTCGTCGATGGTGTGGCGGTGGCTCAAATTGGCGAGCTGCCTTTTGAAGTTGTCCGTACACAAAAAAGTGACAACTCAGGCCCTATCGTCGAACCTGATGTGATTACCTGCACCAATGATGAAGTCTGTGCCGCCGTCAAAGATATCTTTGAAGAAAACCGTAGCATCGTCGAGCCTGCTGGCGCCTTGTCTGTTGCGGGTATGAAGAAATATATCGCTGCCAATAATATTCAAGGCAAAAACTGCGTCGGCATTATCTGCGGTGCCAATATGAATTTTGACCGTCTGCGTTATATCGCTGAGCGTACCGAAATCGGTGAGAAAAAAGAAGCCATCTTTGGGGTCACTATTCCTGAACAAACAGGCGCATTCTTAAACTTCTGCCGTAGCCTGCATGGACGTAATATCACTGAATTTAACTACCGTGCTGATAGCAAAAAATCACCAGACTCTATGGAGCCTGCCTCAATCTTTGTCGGTATCGCTCTAAAAGAAGGGGATAAAGAGCGTCAAACTATTAGTAACCAATTGGCCGCTGATGGCTACACTGCCCATGATTTAACCGATGATGACGTCGCTAAATCTCATATTCGTCATTTGATTGGTGGTCATGCACACGTCGAAAACGAGCAGTTATTAAGTGTGGTGTTCCCAGAACGTCCAGGTGCGTTGCTTACTTTCTTAGAGAAGCTTGGTGACGATTTTAATATTACCTTGTTCCATTACCGCAATCACGGTGCCGCTGAAGGTCGCGTACTGGTAGGCCTACAAGCCTCAGAGAGCAACTCTCGCCAGCTACAAGACGCGCTACTTGATATTGGTTACGACTGTACGATGCTCAACGACAATATCGGCTATCAATTGTTTTTGAAATAATAAAAGCAGGTATAAATCACTTTCTACTCTGTCAGTTTTTTAATCCATTAAGAAGCTGACAATGGCGAGCGGATGGTAACAACAGTTAGTTTTTAACGGTTATTGGTGAGTATAATGCCATGATGAAAAATATATTAATGATACTGGTACTGCTGGTTTTGGTAATTGTGGGTTATAAAATTTTTCAACCTGAGAGCGCACCGAGTAGCTCTATCACGGATTCATCCAATACGCCTCCAGTAGGCGCTGCACTAACCACTGCTGACTTTGATGAGATACAGCCAACGTATGTCGATTTGGATCCAAATTCAGAAGCAGTCCCAGTAATCAATTCAACAATAAATTCACAGCCAACAACGTCAAGCTTTTCATGTGATGGTAGACAACACTGCTCTCAGATGACCTCATGCGAAGAGGCAACTTACTTTACACAACACTGCCCTAATACAAAAATGGACGGCAATCATGATGGCATACCTTGTGAACAGCAATTGTGTAACTGATTTTTATAAACTAAAAATACAATATATCCCCTATCCAGCCCATCAACCACAAAAACTTATTTGCAAATTTAAAATATGCCCTAATCTCATTAAGATTAACTTATTTTAAATAAATACAGACATCCATATAGAGTAGCTGTTATGCAAAATAATACAAACAACAAAACCCAAGGCTTAGCTAAAATTCGCCTTGATAAGTGGCTTTGGGCAGCACGTTTTTATCGAACACGTACACTTGCCAAACAAGCCATCGAAGGTGGACGAGTTCACTACGCTGGTAGCCGTGTAAAAACCAGCAAAGAGATTGCGATCGGAGATGAATTAACCATCCGCCAAGGCTCAGCCACTGCCATGACTGAAAAAACCGTCATCGTGGAAGCGCTAACCACTCAACGCGGTAATGCGAGCGCAGCTGAAGTATTGTATTCAGAAACTGATGAGAGCGAAAATCGCCGCGCTTATCATGCAGAGCAACGCAAGCTTGCCAATCTTGCTCGCCCTGATAACAAACCCAACAAAAAAGAGCGTCGTGACATTCAGCGCTTTAAAAGCAAGCAAGACTAAAATACCGCCATCATTACACTGAATCATAGACCCTATCGCCATCAATACTGTGTCATATGACCATATTGTTCAGCCTATACTCTTGCCATTTACGGCATTAAACGTTACGCTGACAGCCGATTCAATCTATCAATTGCATGCTGATAAAAGCCGCACTAATAATGCTGGTCTCTTATGGCATGTTTTTTTTGTTATACAAGGTCATATTATGCTGATGAAAACCTGTACGCCATCGTCTGTATTATTGGTTTGTTTAGGAAATATTTGCCGTTCACCAACTGCTGAAGAAGTATTTCGTCAGCAAGCAGCGATTGCTGGATTATCAATAAAAGTAGACTCTGCAGGCACAGGTGATTGGCATATCGGTCATAAACCCGATGAGCGAGCACAGCGTCATGCCAAAGCGCATGGTTATAAAATCAATAAACTCATCGCACGCCAAATCAATAACGATGACTTCCGCAATTTTGATTTGATTTTGGCAATGGATGCGCAGAACTTAGCCGACTTGCAAGCGCTCAAAAACAATCTAGCAGATACTGAAAATAGTATGGCCAAGCTGGCATTATTCAGTGAAGAAGACCCAACGTATGGCGGTGATGATGTACCTGACCCTTATAAAGGTGATGCTGATGCCTTTGAAGAAGTCATTGAGCGTATAGAATCAAGCGCACAAGCTTGGATTGAAAGCTGGAAAGCTTGCTAGCGATAAAAGCTAGATTTACATGCCTTTTACGTCTCGCATCCTCTATAATGATTACTATGTAATTTTTTATCTATTTGCCATATGAGCTACGTTATGACCTCAGCTTCATGCCTTAATTCTAGTGCTCAACTTGCCACGACAACGGATTCAGTAGCAAACTTATTGCCTAGCGAGTCCGTTGACTTGTCACACAGCAATACTATGGCCCTGACCTGTATCGCTGACTATGTTGTGACGTTGACAGATGAGGCACAACTTGACACCTTTATGGCAGACTATGCGAAAAATACAGAGCAACAAAAGCCATTGTTTGTACTGTCTGGTGGTAGTAACGTATTACTGCCCACACAACTAAATGCAATCGTGCTACAGCCGAAAATGCGTGGCATCAGCTTGACCGCGCAGACGGATCGTTACGTCGATATTGAAGTGATGGCAGGCGAAAACTGGCATGACTTGGTTGTCCATACGGTCAGTCAAGGTTGGTATGGATTAGAAAATCTTGCGCTGATACCTGGCCTCACTGGCGCTGCACCGATACAAAATATTGGTGCTTACGGTGTCCAGTTAGAAGACCACTTACAGTATGTCCGTGCTTACCACATTCCCACCCAGACGTGGCACCAACTATCAATAGCAGACTGTGAATTTGGCTATCGCGACAGCATCTTTAAACAGACTCCCAATACATGGCTAATCAGCCGTGTGGGATTCAGATTACACACAGATATAAGCAAAGTGTTAGCCAGTTACGGTGATGTACAGACAGTGGCACAGCGTTATGCTGAACAGCAAAGCCGAAACAAGGCTACTCCTGCTGATATGATGCACGCTATTATAGAGATTCGCCAACAGAAACTTCCGGATCCCAAGCATCTGGCTAACTGTGGTAGTTTTTTTCAGAATCCTATTATTCCCAAAGAGCAATTTGTTGCGTTACAAGCCTCTTATCCAGCTATCGTTGGTTATCCAATGCCTAATGATAAAGTAAAAGTTGCAGCTGGTTGGCTCATTGAACAGGCAGGGTTAAAAGGTGGTGGTATTGCACCCATTGTCACCCATCAGCAGCAAGCACTGGTACTCACCAACCATGCTCCTTATCAAGCAACTCAAGAAGATGTCGCGATAGCACAGCGTTATATCACTGATGCGATCTATGAGAAATTTGCGATTCAGTTATCACGTGAGCCAGTTTGGGTAAATACTGACAGCTCTATTGGGCATGATGAGCATGTGGCCTAAAAAGTCACGGTCTAAGCGGCTGTTATCTAAGCGATTATGGCATTACTACTTACGTTCAGCTGAACGTATGATAACGCTGTTTCGTATCATCAATATTACCTTTTTGCTTGGCTCCACAACTGTTATTTTAGTCCTCATTAGTTTATTCACCCCCTTATTTTCGCAATCGATTGTTTATCTATTTACGCTACTTCCCTTGCCAAAGATACCTTCTGGAGCGGCGAGCTCCCCACCGACGGCCTATGTAGTATTAGGCGGCGGACTGACCAACGATCAGAACAATCAAATCATTCTAAACAGCTATAGTCTCAATCGTGCTCGTACTGCTGCGGGCGCTTATCACGACCTGCCCTTACCTATTGTGCTCAGTGGTGCTGAAGCGCCTTGGCTCGGTCAATGGCTCATCGAGCATGATATCGATGGACTGATAAGCGAAAACGCCAGTATGAATACTTGCGAAAATGCACGCTTTACCGCAAAGCGTATACCACTACGTCACGTCTACCTCATCACTGATAGCTACCATATGGCACGCGCCCGTAGACAGTTTGCGCTTAATGGTATCAATACTACACCTCTCAGCGCTCCTCTACCAGTTGGTCGAGACTGGGAAAAACCTGCACAGAATCTAACGCATTCACGGCGCGCCGTTTATGAAGTCGCCGCTTATTTACGTGATGTGATACGTCCGCAGATGGATTGTCGTCATGCCAGAGAGGTTACTTCACAGCAGCTATTAACGCCTAGAGGCAATGCGTCAAAGTCACCTACAGAATAAAATTGGATGAGCATTTGAGCTAGATTTTATTTAATGATGAGCATGGCTAATGGCTATTTCACTTTTATGTTCATAAGCAATCACCACACTTATAATAGGTGTATAATGCCACCAGAAATTGCTATCTAAGAGACTCTCCATGCTCAGTATATTTTTATTAATTCCGTTAAGTCTCATGTTATTTGTGGTTGCCATTTGGGCAGTACGTTATGCGGTAAAATCAAACCAATTTGAAGACTTAGACAACGCCTCACAGCGCATTATATTAGATGATCGTCAAGAGCGCAGACAAACCATGCAAGCTCATGAGAATGCTATATCTACTAAGCAAACAAATGGTAGCGCTGCAACTAATACAGCTGGTGGTAAAACAAACGGTACTGACATAGAGTCCGTCAATCCTTCTAATATTGATAGCAATCCAAAAATATAGCTTCGAGAGATAGTCGGTTCGAGATCATCAAGAGGCAAGTAAGACAAGTTCAAGTGTTACACATAATAGACTGAACAAGCCTAGCACCTTGTCTAATCAATATAGAATTGACCATATCTTGACTATACGTGACTCACGATTATGTTTCGTCCAATACCATCTATTTAAGTAGATTCAATCTTTCACTGTTTTTAGGAGAATCACCCCATGACCACAGCTTTACTCGTTGCGGCATTACTAATGGGATTTTTTGGTTCACCACATTGTTTAGGTATGTGTGGTGGTCTTGTGACAGCGTTTGGCCTATCGATGAAAGATGCCAGTCCTGCTAAACGCCGCGCCCTTGTCGCCACCTATCATTTAGGCCGTTTGAGCAGTTATGCATTATTGGGCTTAATCGCAGGATTGATTGGAACCACTGTGCTAGCGCCATTAATGATGGGCAATAGCATGCCACGTATTTTATTAGGCTTAGTATTGGTGTTTGTTGGTGTCACTATGCTTGGTGCACCATTTTTGAACAAACTTGAACGTTTTGGTATGCGTTTTTGGCAATACCTAAGCCCACTTCGTCAAAAAGTATTCCCGCTCAACACTTTTCCACGTGCACTAACTGCCGGTTTACTTTGGGGTTTCTTACCTTGTGGGTTGGTTTATGGTGCCTTACTCATCGCCGTAGTTGCTCATAATCCACTGAATGGTGCGGCACTCATGTTTGTCTTTGGCTTAGGGACAATACCGATGTTGGTCGCCACGCACGAAACGGTTGGTTGGTTACGTGACAAAATTGGACGCTTTCGCCTAAGACAGCTAAATGGCGCTGTCATGGTCATATCAGGTTTGGCCGTGGCGGTCGTGCCGATGGTCATGTCAAGTATGCATGGTGGGCATGATATGTCTAATATGCATGGCGATCATATGCAAATGAGTGACTCAGAAATGATGGACATGCCTATGGACGCAGACATGGATCACAGCAGTCACCATATGATGCCAGCTGATGATAATACATCCCACCAAGGCATGGATCATAGTATGCATGATATGAGTGATGCATCGATGGACAGGAACCACCATGAGCACTCTGAAACGATGGAACATGCTCAATAGAGTCATTGACCACAGATATAATCAGTGAACTACTAAACCGCTACGGCGTTATCCTCTTTAGATGTAATACTTGTACAATCTGCAGTCTGCTGCCTTGTAACCATTTTAGAGTTCTTTGACTATATTATTAAAATATAACATTGCGTGCTATCAAAGCTTGCCGTATGAAAAAGCCCTTAACATCAATACAAATGTTAAGGGCTTTTATCATTTTATTCGCTGCACACTATAGTTAATTCAGTTTAAAAGAGAGTCAAGGCAACCGAGTGCAGATATATAATACTTCAAGCAAGGTTAACGCTGTCACTCTTTTATAGAGGATTGACTACATAGAAAAACTAGCCGCTTTAAAAGTACTACTATTGCCATTGCTCAAGCGAAAACTTAGTATCCAAATGCTTTTCTAAGGCTGGTACATTAAACGCGTCATCCTCACTCACAAAGCTAATGCTGATACCGGTTTGCCCAGCACGTCCCGTACGACCAATACGATGTACGTAATCGTCTGGCTGATCAGGCAAGGTATAGTTAACCACATGACTGATATCATCGACATGGATACCACGTCCTGCGACATCTGTTGCGACCAAGATAGAAGCATGGCCATCTTTAAAGCGCTGTAGGTATTTTTCACGTTTTTGCTGAATAACATCACCTGACAGCATAACGATTCTGTGGTCTGCACGCAGCTTATGATATAACCGCTTAACTTGGTCTTTACGGTTGGCAAATACAATGACTTTGTCCACTGCAGGA
The DNA here is from genome assembly GCF_055522395.1 of Psychrobacter sp. TPE 89C. Taxonomy (NCBI): domain Bacteria; kingdom Pseudomonadati; phylum Pseudomonadota; class Gammaproteobacteria; order Moraxellales; family Moraxellaceae; genus Psychrobacter; species Psychrobacter sp. TPE 89C. The sequence continues at coordinate 49,728 of NZ_JBVFXW010000018.1, read as the reverse complement.
TCGCTAATAATACGCTGCAAGGCTTCTAGTTTCTGATCTTCTGTCAATAAGTAAAAGTGCTGATCGACCAACTCACTGGTTTTGTGCTCAGGCTCAATTTCAACAAACTGCGGCTCATGTAACCAGCGATAAGCCAAATTCATCACATCTTGGTTAAAAGTGGCAGAGAATAGTAAGCTCTGACGGTCTGTATTGGCTGGCATCCGGCCTACCAGACGCTTGATATCAGGAATAAACCCCATATCCAACATGCGATCTGCTTCATCTAATACGAGTACTTCAACGCGATCTAAGTAGACCATGCCTTTATTCGCAAGGTCAATTAAACGTCCAGGCGTCGCAACCAAAATATCAACATATTGACGCTCAAGCTCATGCTGCTGGGTTTCATAATTAGTACCACCCATGATACACACGCTATGTAGCGCCGTATATTTGGTCAAAGCGATACAATCATCAAATATTTGCTGGGCAAGCTCACGTGTGGGTGCCATTACAACCGCGCGCGGCTCACCTAAATAGCGCTCTTCATCATTGGTAAAAGGACGCTTAAGCAATGCCTCCATGATCGTTAATAGGAAAGTTGCCGTCTTACCAGTACCTGTTTGAGCCTGTCCAATAGCGTCTTGATTTGCCAACGTATGTGGTAGTATTTGTGCTTGGATAGGCGTCAATGCAGTAAACCCTAAATCACTGACAGCACGTAATGTCGGTGCTGAAAGCGGCAAATCAGTAAATGTCGTAAAATTACTCAAAAAAATATCCTTTTTGTGTTAATCACTTGTATGTTGTCCATCGTAAGCAAACGCATTATCAAACGTTATAATACTATATAGCGTCACCAATAATCATTGCCACATCAAATCTATAGATAGCGGATAGTCATGCAGACATAAAAAAGCCAAGCCCGATACTTACTCTGACCTAATATGCGGAGATTCACTCAACATAGGTAAGATAAGACGGGCTTGACTCAGTAGTATATCAGTAGTTTGTACAGACATTATAGCTAAACCGCTCTAATGACCGGATAGATTACTCGTCTACTTTTCTGACTTCTTCAGCTTGAAGGCCTTTTTCGCCTTCTACTACACTGAATTCAACCTTTGCGCCATCTGTTAAAGAGCGATAGCCATCACCTTGAATCGCGCGGAAATGGACAAAAATATCTTCTCCGCTATCACGTTGAATGAAACCAAAACCTTTTGAGTCATTAAACCACTTAACAGTACCTTGCTCACGAGCTGACATAATATTACTTCCTAAAAAAGTCCGCTTAGCCCCAAATTCCTTTGCAACATTGCATACAAACGGGATCTAAAATTATGAAATCAAAAAACTTAAGAGTCCTACACTAACCACTATTACTAACATATAGCTTTTATGATAGACAATTACCTCTATAAACATTCTTTACGCTTATAGAGACGATAAGTGGCTTTCATATCAGCATTACTTTAGCTATAGCAACAAACTTGCAATAATTATTGCATAAAAAATATCATAGCACGGGTTTTTAGCAACATAAAGACTTTTAGCATGCTTTTTTACTTTCAGGTTGATTTTTCATGTAATTTTTTTATAACCACTACTAGCAAGCTGCTATCATAAACAAATAAGCACCATTGGGTGACATAATTCTCTTTTTCTACGACCCTTATGCCTTACAATAAAAGATAAACCACTAACCTTACTTAATCGCTATAGAGACCAGTATGACGACCTCATCACAACCTACCACAGTATTAGATACTTCTAGTCAAAGCAGCACTAAACAACTCACTCATAAGCTGCTGTTGGTTAACGGGGTCAATCTGAATTTATTAGGTAAGCGTGAGCCTGATATTTATGGTCATGCGACGCTTGCTGATATTGAAGAACGTTTGATTGCGCGTGCTGCTCAGCATAATATCGAATTGATTTGCATACAATCAAACCATGAAGGCCAGCTAGTAGATGACATCCAACATCATGGATTGTTAGCAGATGCGACAGCACAAGTAGATGCTATTATTATCAACCCTGCTGCATTTACGCATACTTCAGTTGCTCTACGTGACGCATTACTAGCCACACAAAAGCCATTTATAGAAGTACACTTATCTAATGTTCATGCACGTGAATCTTTTCGCCATCATTCTTATTTGAGCGATGTCGCAGTCGGTGTTATTTGTGGTTTGGGACAAATGGGATATCAAATGGCACTAGATTATTGGCTCAACAACCTCTACTCTATCAATCTTAGCGACTAACATTTATCGGTTTTTTGAAGTGATGGTTTTAAGTGCTAGCAATGATTGCTTGTATGTACTAAAGATGGCTCAGTTAAACGGTAATATAGTTGATTCAATTTAAAATTGTTTGATTAAAATACTAGGGCGTGTCCTCATTTTAGAAATGGTGATAAAAATGAGATAAATTGCAGTCAAACAAGGAAAATAGCGCAAATAATATCGAGATATTAGTCAGCTATTTGACGCCGTTTGGCAAGATTTAGCCATTTTTAACCCATTTAGATGACTATCGATTGAATTGAGGACACGCCCTAGCATTATGGCTGAATAAACAACCCAATATACGGTGATATGAATGGTAAAATCGTCTGGAAAGCGCTTTATGAAACTCGCTGGCATGACTGTAAGTATTGCCGGAAAAGCAGCTAAAAACTCATTTAAGCACCTATCAAGCGATGAAGAGAAACGTCTGCAAGCACGCTCAGAGCTCATGCAAGATGTGGGGATTCAGATAGCTGAGACGCTTGGTGAAATGAAAGGCGCCGTCATGAAAGTGGGGCAAATCGCGTCACAATATAAAGACGTGTTTCCACCTGAGGTTGCCACTGCTCTAGAGAAGCTGCAAAAAGATGCGCCGCCCATGCCATACGCACAGATACAGGCACAAATAGAACGTGAGCTTAAAGCGCCTGTTGGAGAGTTATTCGACGAATTTGAAGAAACACCATTTGCTGCTGCCTCTATTGGGCAAGTGCACAAGGCTGTATTACCCTCTGGTCAAAGAGTCGTGGTAAAGGTTCAGTATCCCGATGTGGATGAAAACTGTGATAGTGATCTTAAACAAGTACGCATGGCTTTAAAAATCGCTGGTGTGCTCAATATGAGTAAGCAACTACAAGAACAGTTGTTTCATGAGATTCGCCAAAGTTTGCATGATGAATTGGACTATATTAAAGAAGCAAATAACTTACGCGTATTTGGTGCGTTTCATGCAGAGGACGAAGGTCTTATCATTCCGAAAGTTATTAGTAGCCACTCATCTAAACGGATTTTGACACTGACTGAAGAGATGGGAGAAACGCTAACCGTCGCAGCGAGTTGGGATAATGACATCAAACAAGAAATAGCCAAGCGCCTGTTTCATTTTACTGCAGGGCAGCTATTTGGACTGTATCGTATGCACTGTGACCCACATCCTGGCAACTTTGCCTTTCGTAAAGATGGTAGCGTCGTGGCTTATGATTTCGGCGGTATTCGCAGTTATAGTGACAACGAGGTTCAACTGTTTCGACGTTTCGCTAAACATGCGATCAAAAGTGACGTCACTGCTCTTGAGCAAGATTTAATAGCATTAGATATTCGCCGTGATGATGATAAAAACATCCCTGGTGAATTCTATGAAAAATGGCTATCCATTGGCCTAAAACCCTTCTCTATTGAACCTTATCAAACAGGCACTTTCGATTTTGGTAGTAGTCAAATACATCACGAAGCCATTGCACAAATGCGGACATCTTTGAAGTATTTTGGTCAGTTTCAGCCTTCTGCGACAACCATGATGCTAGATCGAACCGTGTCAGGACAATATTGGAATTTGGTCAATCTGGGTGTAAATATTGACTTATCACCGCTTATCAGTGAGTACATCGATATATAGCATGACACGAAGTAAAAACTCACATCAAAGCGGCTAAGCCATACTAAACGTGCAGCGCATGTCCACAGCGATCACAAAACTCTGCGGCGATTGCGTGACCAAACTTACCACAGTTGGGACAAGTAACAGGATTGAGTTGAGGACGCATATTACGTGCTAGCTCAGCAGTAAAAATACCGGTGGGTACAGCAATGATCGAATAACCGGTAATCATAACCATACTTGCAATAGCCTGGCCCAGCGGCGTTTTAGGTGACATATCACCATAACCAACTGTAGTCAGCGTGACGATCGCCCAATAGATGGACAGCGGAATACTGGTAAAACCGTTCTCTGGCCCTTCTACCACGTAGATAATCGAGCCAAAAATCGTGACTAGTAGTACGAGAGATAAGAAGAATACCGTAATCTTTTGTTGACTGGTCTTAAGCGCCGAGGCCAAAAATCCGGCTTGTTGCATATAAGCTTTGAGCTTGAGTACGCGAAAAATACGCAAAATACGCAAAATACGTATGACGAGTAGATACTGCACACCTACGAACATCAGGCTTAAATAACTTGGTAATACCGACAACAAATCCACAACCCCAAAGAAACTAAAAACGTAACGCAAGCGATTGGGGGCTGAAAATAACCTTAAGGCATATTCCATTGTAAATAAAATGGTGAAAAACCATTCTGCGTAAAAGAATATGGTGCCATACTGCAAGCGCATATATAGCACACTATCAAGCATCACCACAGCCACACTGGCCAAGATTGCAATCAATAATATAATATCGAAAAGCTTACCTAAACGAGTGTCCGTGCCTTCAATAATGACATGGATACGGTTACGCAAGTGTGTAATGGCTTCGGCAGTGAGTTGCTTCATAGAGTCAGTAACTTCATAAAATCAATGGCTTGATAGCATCCAATGACTTAAAATGTGATGGATAAGGCCAAGTTAGTCAAAATACACAAAACTGGTTTATAATATTGCTCACTTATCACAGTGAATACAATCTATAAGTTGCCACAGTGTAGCAAAAAAGCACTCTCAACAACATACAAATCGTTAACGTGTCAGTAGCTCTATTACGTAAAAGAGATAGAGTATCTATCTGATAAGACACGTGACTTGGTATGAAAGATAATTATTAAACAATTTTTTTAAGCACAATAAATAGTACGCAGAACTTAAGGATGTTATATGGCAGGCCATTCAAAGTGGGCAAATATCAAACACCGCAAAGCTCGTCAGGATGCGGTAAAAGGTAAAGTATTTACCAAGATTATCCGTGAAATTGTTTCTGCTGCCAAGCAAGGTGACCCCGACCCTGATAAAAACCCGCGCTTACGTGCCGTGATCGAAAAAGCACTATCCGTCAACATGACCCGCGACACGATTAACCGTGCGGTCGATCGTGGTACAGGCGGTGGCGATAATGAAAACATGGAAGATGTCAGCTATGAAGGCTATGGCGTGGGCGGTGTGGCCGTACTGGTCGAGACCATGACTGACAACCTAAATCGTACGGTCAGTGAAGTACGTCATGCTTTTACGAAGAACGATGGTAATCTTGGCACTACAGGTTCAGTGGCTTATCTGTTTACCAAACGCGGCGAAATCACCTTTAACGATGTAACCTTAGAGGATGAAGTCATGCTGGCGGCACTAGATGCTGGCGCCCTCGATATCGAAAATGATGGTGAAAGCTTACTTGTCATCACTGAATGGGAAAGCTTCGGTCAAGTTCAAGACGCGCTTAATGCAGCGGGCCTTGTTTCTGACAATGCTGAAGTAACCATGTCGCCATCAACCATTGCCGAAATAGACAATGTCGAAGATGCCGAAAAAGTCATGAAAATGATTGATATGCTAGAAGATATCGATGATGTACAAGAGGTTTATAGCAATGTGAACTTCTCTGCTGACGTAATGGCACAGCTTGAAGGATGATTAATATAGTCTCAAATGTGGCCTATGTTGCTGAACTTTGAGACCTAAATATTAGAAATAGCCTTTAGTATTAATCATTTAAACTTTAGAGCCAGACAGTTTCTTACTGTCTGGTTTTTTGTTGTCACAAGCCGCCTTATGGATATTGTTTTTGTGAAAGTTGAGGAATATAATCGCACAAAAACAGTAATAGTTATTATTTGCAATAATGCGAATAATTAAGGACTCTCTATGAGTATTACGATACTCCCTTCTCAACGCCCCACTACCGATACGTCTACTCTTTCTGATAACAAAACCACATCATCTCCTGTGTGTTCATTGCTGGATTTCGATAAGCGTCAACCTGCCATTATTGATGATATTGTCGCCAATAGTCGGTTTGGTGAAATCGATGGGGCTATCAGTCAACGACTAAAAGACTTAGGGTTTTTGCCTAATACGTTGATTCATATTGTAGCCAAAGGATTGTTTGGTAAACCACCTTATGCAGTGCAGCTGAGCACAGGCGCACAATTTAGCTTACGTGCCGATGAACTGATAAAAATACAGTGCCGTGCTGTCACATAAAGGCAAATGATAAAAGGCACTGATTGTTGGATGCCCACGTGCTCTATCCAAACGCTTTTTTCATATAGTCTATTCCATTTAAAAGTACTACAAGGCAACCGAGTGTAGATGTATATTAAATACGTCAAGCGAGGTGAATGCAGTAACGCTTTTTTAGTGGAATGACTATGCCAGTCCTTTTAACAGCGATTCATAAGCTTATGACCTCTTCAGCAACCCTTTCAGTACCAGCCAATCAAACTAAAGCCAGCACTGCTCCTATCACACTGGCTTTGGTCGGCGCACCCAATTGCGGCAAAACAGCTACTTTCAATGTACTTACAGGCTCTAAAGCTAAAGTGGCAAACTACTCTGGCGTCACAGTTGATAAACGCAGTGCTAGCCTACTTGGGCACTCTAATGTCAATATTTTAGATCTACCGGGCACTTATAGTTTAAAAACAGCCAGTCTCGATGAAGAAGTCACTCGTAAAGTACTGTTTGGTCAGATGCCAGGCGAATCTGTCCCTGATGGGATTATATTTGTGGCTGATGCAACCAATCTACGTATGTCATTACGTATGTTGCTAGAGCTAAAAAACTTAGGCTTACCCATCATCGTGGCACTCAATCTAAGTGATGTGGCGCAGAGCCGTGGTTTAGTCGTAGATGAGTCGATACTATCAGATGAGCTAGGCGTTCCTTTCGTACAAACAGTCGCCATTAAACGTAAAGGCTGTGCGAAATTACTCACTTTAGCCGATGAACTGATTGATTATATTGGTGATAGCGAGCAGCCCATACATTTTTTTGAGACTGATACTGATACCCATACGATGTACCAACAGGCTGACGATATTCTCAGCCGAGCCGTGACGGCAGTACAGCGTTTGCCCAAATGGCATGAACGTTTGGACCAATTGACACTTCACCCCGTGATAGGTGTTGTCATCTTATTGATGATTTTGTTTGTTATATTTCAAGCAGTATATGCATGGGCCACACCGCTGATGGACAGCATTGAGTGGCTAGTAGGTAGCGTGGGAACTCTGTTATCACAATGGCTACCAGATGGAATATTACAAAGCCTAATTGTTGATGGCATCGTAGCTGGCGTGGGCAGCGTCGTGGTATTTGTGCCACAAATTGCATTACTGTTTCTATTTTTGTTGATACTTGAAGATTCAGGGTATCTGCCTCGGGCCGCTTTTTTACTAGACAATTTATTGGCCAAGATAGGACTGTCTGGACGCTCGTTTATTCCCCTACTATCAGGTTTTGCGTGCGCCGTACCAGCGGTTATGTCGACCCGTACTATTCCTAGTCACACAGAGCGATTGGTAGCGATTGCTGTTTTACCCATGCTAACCTGTTCGGCTCGCTTGCCTATTTATGCGCTCATTATTGCCGCTGTGATACCCAATCATGCGGTGCTTGGCATATTTAATTTGCAGGGCATTACGTTATTTATACTATATGTGGCTGGCACGTTTTCAGCGGCGCTCATCTCTTGGCTGTTCAAACATTTTCATAACACAAAGTCAGAATCTTCTGCTTTTCCGTTACTGATGGAACTACCCACATATCGTATGCCCAATGTTAGGCATATAGCAGGTGAGCTTTGGGACAAAGTAAGTGCGTTTCTCATGAAGGCTGGTACCGTTATTTTCACCTTATCTGTTGTACTATGGGTGTTGGTTACCTTTCCAGAAGCCCCTACTGGCAGCGCTGGACCCGCTATTGATTACAGCTTTGCTGGTATGCTTGGGCATTTAATTGAGCCTATTTTTGCGCCTATTGGCTTTACCTGGCAGATGTGTATTTCTTTGATTCCAGGACTTGCAGCAAGAGAAGTCGTTGTAGCGGCTTTGGGTACAGTATATGCCGTGGGCAGTGTCGGTGATGAAGCTATCAATCAAACGCTTATCCCGATTATTCATGCCCAGTGGGGACTTGCGACTGCATTTTCGTTTTTAGCATTTTACGTATATGCGCCTATGTGTTTGGCCACGCTGACGGTTATCCGCCGCGAGACAAAATCGCTAAAGCAGACGTTGGCCATCACTGGCTATTTGTTTGTATTGGCTTATGTCATGGCTTGGCTAGTCTATCGAATAACAGGCCAAATTTTTGGATTCTAAGGAGTTAATAATGAGTATATGGTTAGAATATTTTATCGTCTTTATAATCGTTGCCATCTCTATTTACTATGTATGGACAAAGGTTATATTTAAGAAGTCACAAGGCTGCTCTGGCTGTAATAAATGCGCCAAATAAAAAAGCACCAAACCTCATAACAGGTTTGGTGCTCAATCAATTCGTAAAAAATAGATTTATACTTATGGTTTACATTTGACCCCTTCAAGCGCTAACAGATATTCTTTTTTATCTAGCCCGCCTGTATAACCGCCAAGCTTACCGTCACTAGCAATCACTCGATGACAAGGCACGATAATACTAAAAGGGTTTTTGCTATTGGCATTAGCAACGGCACGAAACCCTTTAGGACTATCAACACGCTTTGCCAATGTAGCATAGCTGATCGTTTCGCCATGATTGATATCTTGTAGTGCATGCCATACTTGCTGCTGGAATTTAGTGCCCAAGCTCATATCTATCGGCAAATCAAACGCCTGAAGTTCACCTTTAAAATACGCCGTTAATTGTGCGATGGCTTCTATTAACAATGCTTGAGAAGGTTCATTATCGCTTAGGCTATTATTGTCTATAAAGGTAAAGTCTTGCTCTGTAAGTTTATAATGATTTTTGAGTTTAGGAATAGATTTTGAGTGCTGCCAAGAGTTACCTGCCAGCAACCAATTGGCCTCAACGAGCATAGGGTGACCATGCTCATTGACACGGGCGATTAGCGTTAATCGATGTGATCCAAAGGCTGCTGTGGTAACTATCATGGCTTCTACTTCCCAATTCTCTTAAAAATTATTTACCAGCTAAAACAGGCTATTTTATTCTTTATCGTCAGTCTCAAATAACGCGGCAACAAACTGTTTTGGACTAAAGGCACGTAAATCATCAATCGACTCACCCACCCCAATATAGCGAATAGGCACGTCCGTTGTCTCAGCAATATTAAAGACTACGCCACCTTTCGCCGTACCATCTAACTTGGTAATGGTAATACCGGTCAATGGTACGATTTTATTAAATAGCTCTACTTGGTTAATCGCATTTTGCCCTGTGCCAGCATCAAGTACAATCATGCCTTCATGCGGCGCGCTTGGATCAGCTTTACGCATGACACGTACGACTTTCTCTAGTTCGGCCATCAAGTGAGTTTTGTTTTGCAAGCGACCAGCAGTATCCGCGATTAACACATCAATGTTTTTTGCTTTGGCAGACTGCATGGCATCGAAGATGACAGACGCACTATCAGAGCCATGACCTTGCGCTACTACTGGTATGTTATTACGCTCACCCCATATCTGTAGTTGCTCTGTGGCTGCCGCACGGAACGTATCGCCCGCCGCTAACATAACTGATTTACCTTCACCTTGTAGGCGCTTGGCAAGCTTACCAATCGTTGTGGTTTTACCCACACCATTGACACCAACGACTAGGATGACAAATGGCTTTTTGGTGCTATCAATTACTAAAGGTGCGACTTTCGGGGTTAAAATATCGACTAGCTCACTTTGCAGTGCTTTATATAATGAGTGTGCATAAATCAAATCACCACGGGCGGTCTGTTCAGTGAGACTTTTGATAATACGATTCGTTGCATTCACTCCAATGTCAGCCACTAGCAGCTGATCTTCCACTTCTTCTAATAGCTCGTCATCAATCTCTTTGCCACCGATTAAGATACTGACCATACCTTCGGCTAGGTTTTTACGTGACTTACTCAGCCCCGTTTTCATACGATTAAACCAACTGCCTTTTTTATTGTTTTCTTGACTCTCTGCTGATTCTGGTGCTGTCTGAGTTACCGCTTGCGAATTGCTACTTGCATTGCTATTGGCATTAATATTAGCATTGCTACTTGCAGCGCTAACAGCTGATGTATCGCCTAACTGATCCTGTAGTGGCATGGTTGGGGCAGTAGAGATACTACTAGGTGTCGCAGCGTTATGTTTATTAACTGTATCACTTTCGATTGGCGAACCCAGAGCGATATTATCTGCTGCATTAGCGACGGCATTGATACTTGGTACTTCTTTACTTACCGTGCTGTCTTTTTGCGCTGCTGCAACATCGACAGTTTCATCGACAATGGGTACGGATTGTGCCGATAGACTGGGTAAAGTAATATCGTCGTCATCCAAGTCATCAAGATCTCCATCGAGGTTAATGACCACACGACTATTATTGTTTGGGTTATTCATAAGCTTGCCCTAAAAGTTATCACAATCAGTTATTTGTTTATTTTAAACGGGTTTATCGGTCATGATGTTTTGAGCATCGACATGACAAATAATTTTGCCTTAGTTTAGCATAATTCAGGTTATGCTCAGCCCTTACCATCATAGACTATCGTCAAAATTTATAAGTTTAAGAGATCATATAACCGACTGAGAAAGTTTTGCTTAAGGTTTGGACACAAAAATCTGACTTTACACATGTTAAACTTCACCTACTCTACCAGTCTTACTTCCTTGTTCTAGCTTTTCATTCTATACCTAGAAACCACTTTGGTTATCACCTTTTAGGAGTTACCTATGTCATCACTATCTAACACTTATAAAAAACATGCACAGAAAATAATCAGTATCAGTACCGTAATGCTGATAGCGACCGCCACACTAGCAACAACAGGCTGTAACACCACACATGATATTAAGCCAACCGCTACTGTTATGGTTGGTGCACATACTTCTCTATAGCACTTTACTACGACAACTAAGGCCTATTAGACATTCACAAATTGTCACTACTTTTCTAACGTTAAGTCATCTGAAAAGTTGAATCGTCTAAACAATAGCCATTGTCTGTCTATACCATAGCTGAATAGTGAACCTGTCCTAATATATTGTTTGATTTATCAATCATCAGTTTACAAGCTATCATTTTATATGAGTAGAACACATCATGACATTGTCTTTACCACTACCTAAAACCGCTTTACGCATTGCTTGTTCCATCGCAATGATGACGACCCTTGCCGCTTGTCAAACCAATGCTATCGATCCAAAGCCATTGTCTACCGCTCAAATTCCAGCAACTCCGAGCACATTGAACCAAGCTAAATCGGGTCAAAACCAAATGACCAATGACAATCAGTCATCATCATTAACCATGGACATGTCCGGTCGACATGAGTATCAGTTAGAGAACGGTCTGAAAATAGTGATAAAAGAAGACCATCGTGCACCAGTGGTCATGTCTCAGATTTGGTATCGAGTAGGTTCAACTGATGAGCCAATCAATAAGGGTGGTATCTCTCACTTACTTGAGCATATGATGTTTAAAGGCACTACTGACGTGTCAAGTGATGATTATGAGCGCTTAATCGCCAAGTTTGGCGGCGTCAACAATGCCTTTACGAGCTACGACTATACGGGTTATTACGAGCTGTTCCCTGCAAACCGATTTCCCCTAGCGCTTGAGCTAGAAGCAGATCGCATGAAAAACCTGCTGTTCAATGAAAAAGAGTTTGTCAAAGAGCACCAAGTTGTCATGGAAGAGCGCCGTCAACGTACCGATGACAATCCACTGGCAAAAGCATACGAGTCCTTTCGTTTACTCGCACTGCCTAACAGTCCAAAAGGTGAGTCCGTCATCGGACCCATGAGCGAGCTTGAATCAATAACGCTTCCAGAGCTAAAAGACTGGTATCAAAAATGGTACGCACCAAACAATGCAACCTTAGTCATCGTCGGTGATGTCGACCCTCAAGACGTGTTGGCTCAGGCCAAACGATACTTCGGTGAGCTAACGCCGAGCACTTTACCGAAACGCCCTACTGTCAGCCAAAAAGGCTTCCGTGGCTATCAGAAAGTCGACTCCGAGCAAGCCGTACAAGTACCAGTTTTATTAATGGGCTATAACGTACCCAGCCTCGTCACAGCAGGTGAAAATAATGAAAAACAAGCGTATGCGCTCTCACTGGCTCAAGATGTATTAGATGGTGGCTTGTCTGCTCGCCTTGAGAGTCGACTGATACGTGAGCAAGGGCTACTGACCACAGTAGGAACGTCTTATGATTTGCTCGATCGCGGCGATGGTCTGTTCCTGATTCAAGCAACTCCGCGTGAAGGCGTGAGCTTAGAACAAGCGCAGCAAGCTATTATGACTGAGATAGAGAAGCTAAAAACCGATCCAATTGCCGCCGACGAAATCAGTCGTGCCAAAACCAACACGGTGACAGGGCTTGTCTACGCACAAGACAGCATGGAAGGTCAGGCACGTATGATTGGCTCATTACAGTCCATTGGACTGGATGACAGACTGCTTGCCGAGCTACCAGCCAAACTTGATGGCATCTCAATCGCTGACATACAAACGGCCAGCAAAAAATATTTAGTAAAAGACAATTTAACGGTCATGCATGTCATCCCGCCTAAAGACCAAGCCAACACAAAAAAATAATGGTGTGGTGATTATGCCGATCATAAAGACGTTACTATTAATAAGAAGAAAACCATGACTCAAAAAAATGACTTATTACAGATACGAAAAAACCCTCTAAATCATGCACGAATGCCAATGCAACGATTAAACGCTGCCTCTAAAAAACTCTCTCATCTAAGCATGGGTATATTATTCGGTATGACGATATTAACGATACCCGCACAGGCGGACTCGGCGGCTACGGAAGAATACCGCGGCTCAGCGGCTGCCGTAGATACGAGCGCACCCATTGCAGCATTATCGAAATTGACGAGCTTAAATGACGCCAAACCTTTGACCGTCACCGTACCGACAATTCAGCAATTCAAAACCAAATCGGGTGTACCTGTGCGTTTTGTACAAACCACAACATTGCCAATTGTCGATATCGACTTGCGCTTTAATGCAGGTAGCGCACGTGATGGCAGCATCCAAAAAGATGGCTTTGGTATTGCTAGTATGACAGCGACCATGCTGACGCAAGGCTCTAAAAGCTTGGATGAAAACAAGTTCACACAAGCAGTTGAAACATTGGGTATAAACCTAAACAGCAGTGCCTATAAAGATATGTTTATCGTCTCATTGCGGAGCTTATCTGATGATAAAAATCTGCTGCCTGCCATCGATTTAATGACTCAGATGCTCAGCGAACCTGCTTTTGATGATGATATTTTAGCGCGCAACAAAGCACGATTATTGGTCGGTTTGCAGCAACAAAAACAAGATCCCAATAGCCTTGCCAGCATTGCTTTTGATCAAGCGCTATACGGGGAGCACCCCTACGCTCACCCATCCGCTGGTACGCTTGAAAGCGTCCCTAGTATCGGCAAGCAACAGCTGATAGATTTCAAAAACCGTTATTTAGTCGCGGCTAATGCTTCACTTGCTATGACGGGGAATCTAACCTTAGCACAAGCAAAAAAACTGGCTGAAGATATCACCACCGAGCTACCGACAGGTCAGGTAGCAACTGAGTTACCTGAGCCAAAATCACTAAGCCAAGCAAAACACATTCATATTCCATTTCCGAGTACTCAAACCACCGTACTGATGGGCCAGTTAGGCAGCAAACGCGCTACCAATAGAAAAGATCAGCAGCAGCAAACAAACTTTGCTGTCGGCAATGAAGTCATGGCTGGCGGAGACTTTAATGCACGGCTGATGACTGAAATCAGACAAAACCTTGGCTACACATATGGCATCTCAGGCTCTATGAACCCAATGCTTGCAAAAGGCCCTTATCAAATTGGGTTTTCGACTCGTAATGATAAAGCTCGTGCTGCCATTGATGCCAGTTTAGAGGTTATCAATGATACTTTAGATGAGGGTATTACCAGTAGCGAGATGCAACTGACAACAGATGGTCTTAAGAATAGCTTTCCAATGGGATTTGCGAGTAATGCGGGGATTAATGGTCTGCTTGGCATGATGAATTTTTATCAGTTACAAGACAATTATCTGACCAATTACGTCAATCGTATTGACCAAGTAAAGCTGTCGGAGGTCAATCAAACCATGCGCGACACGCTAAAGCCTGATGATTTTTTAATTGTCACTGTCGGCCAAGATGACCCTTGGAAAGATAAGAAGCCTAAAAAGTAATTGTTTAATTTAAGAGCGATGCCAGAAATAGCATCGCTCTTGACGTTTATCTTTAGTGATGAAGACAGTTAAGGGCATATTTAATTGGCAATGGTTACGGCAACGTCATAAATAAAATTTTCAGGCTTATAGTCTGCCCCATTGTAAGCCAGTCGAATCACGTGCTTGTCGTAAGAGCTTACTTGATAATCACCATTGGCAAAGTTGTGTAATGTAGGGACTATTAATAATGCTTCGATTTGACGATTATTAACTTTAACAGAAATATTTTGACCTTCTTGTGGATATAGAAAATAATCACAATAATCATTCACCATGACTTCTGCATTACGCTCAATGACATGACTGCCGACATTTTCTTGTATCAGTTTTGGACAGACATCTGAACGTTGTGAAGCCAATCGAGCGTAAGAGTTTCGAATATTGTCTTCGATCTCTTGCGCCTCTTGTAAGTCTTTATCAGCATTGTTAGCAGTCGCCTCGGTCATTGGCATGCTATCCTCAAAAATAGAATCCGGACTACAAGCACTGATAAATAAAATCGAGAGAATTGCTGAACCAAATAAAACAATGCGCTTGTTATTTAACTTCAAAAATGTTTTGGTGGACTTATAGGTATGATTATTTTTTGCTGAGTACTGCTTTTTCATAAATTCTACTTATAATAAATTTCTTGTAAAAGTATGGAATTATTAAGATTGGCAGGCAAGGTTTACAAGCTGTCTAGCGACTCAATCAAGAGGTCAAGTAAGTGTTACTTTTAGTTATGCGGATATAGTTTATCAGCATATTCATTAATACCAAAGAAAATTTATGATTCATCCGTTTATTTTTTACTTTTAAACAATCCTACAGCTGATCTTCTTTCTATTGCTGTCAGCAAATACTTATTTGTTATTCTGATCACTGATAAATAACCTTAATAGCGACAAGGCGAGCCACTACTCGCATGGTTGAACCCCCACTTACGATAGCCATCAGTATCTAAGTGAATAGCACCTGTCGCATATAGGCCTAAACCAAAATTATGAGCTTGTCCTTGATATTGCCAGAACTGACACAAACTATCCTGCATAGTGCTCAGCCTCCATAAGTTGTCTTCATATTCTGGCACCCAGATGTCCATAGCACTAGCATTCATATGCTTACTGCTATCAGCACCACCTGCACAGTCATTGAGGCCGGGACTACGATATACTGAGCGTATCTCGCTACTGGCTGGCAACACTCCTTGCTGCTTCAAATCGCTATACAGACGTAACGTCGGTACAATATTTGCCCACAACTCTTGTGGAGGTAACTGATAAGGCTCATAACCACACTTGTTCCAACTGCGCGCAGTCGTCAATAGTTGAGATAACGGTGGTACGTTTTTTGCACCCACTTGCGAGCTTAGATAGCGCTGATACTCTGCCACTTGCCTAGCACGGTAACTATTACTATTCAACCATGCATTGAAGTCGATACTGGTAGAGTCACTATAGGTATTACTCGGAGTATTATAATTATTATTACCTTGATTCGTACTACCAAAAGGCTCACGCCGATTGATATTCACACGTTTATTTTCTTCGATAGATAGACGGGCATCCAAATTAAAATCACGCTGTTTTTGAGCAATCAATCCCTGCATGCTATCGCCATTGGTAGTATTTTGGCCACTCAGCATCGTAACACCAGGACTGTGAATTGAGCCATTTGTGGAAGGTTCAATGTAGACATTACTACCTTGACGTACTTGTATTCGACGTTCACTATTATCACTGGTAAGCGCAGCATGGGCAGAAATACTGCTGACACACACAAGTAATGCAATCATAGGCTGCTGAATACGCCTATAGCTATGGGTTTTTATATTATTCATTGCAAGATTCTACCGCTAAAAACGTTTTATCGATACTATCAAATTTTCAGCAAGCAGGCTAAACTATCGCCTCTAATCAGAGGAGTGATATTCGTAATTAACACTTATCCTCATAATTTTTATAATTATGTGACTTTGTTGCTTATTTGTTATATTTTACGCAATATTTCACCAGTGTAAATAACATATCTCTCTGAATCTATATCATTAGATAAACCTTCTCTTTTACACCAATTGCCAGACTCACTTTGCCTATGTCTTCTAATCCGCAATATCGTTTTTCACGTCAGAGCCATCACTTCGGCCAAGGTCATGCACCAACGCTATGGCAGCGTATTCATATCGACCCATGGCTAACACTGCTTTTATTAACGGTTTGCTGCATTGGTTTGACGATTTTATACAGTGCTGCAGCCCAAGACGTCAATATGGTCATACGCCAGATGATCAGCTATGGTGTGGCGTTTACGGTCATGGTTATTATGGCGCAGATACCTCCTAGTATTTATCGTACCTTTACGCCCATATTTTATGTGCTTGGGCTGATACTGTTGGTACTAGTTGATATCATCGGTGAAGTACGTATGGGTGCTCAGCGCTGGATTAACCTACCTGGGTTTGGTAGTGTTCAGCCATCAGAATTTATGAGACTGGGCATGCCGATGATGTGTGCTTGGTTTCTGTCCAAACGTGAGTTGCCGCCATCCGCTTCTAGTATCGCTATCACGTTAGGATTGATCATAGTACCTGTCTTATTGATTGCTAAAGAGCCTGACCTTGGCACCTCGATATTGGTAGCAGCCAGCGGTATTTTTGTGTTGTTTTTAGCAGGGCTATCTTGGCGACTGATTTCAGCAGCAGCCATTCTAGCAGTACCTCTTATCGCCTTCGCTTGGAACTTTCTATTACACGACTATCAGCGAACACGCGTCATGACATTGCTAAACCCTGAAGCCGATGTCCAAGGAGCTGGTTGGAATATCATTCAATCTAAAACTGCTATTGGGGCTGGTGGCCTCACAGGAAAAGGCTACTTAGAGGGTACGCAGTCGCACCTACACTTCTTACCAGAGGGTCATACAGATTTTATTATTGCCGCTTTTTCTGAAGAGTTTGGCTTGCTAGGTGTATTGCTATTGATGTTTATTTACTCTTGTATCCTCATGCGCGCCTTGTACATTGCCTTTACCCACCCTGATGCCTATAGCAGATTGTTAGCAGGTGCTATTGCCATGTCTTTCTTTGTTTATGTATTCGTCAATGTCGGTATGGTTGGTGGTATTTTACCTGTGGTTGGTGTCCCTTTACCTTTTATCAGCTATGGCGGTACTGCTATCGTAACGCTGATGGCAGGCTTTGGGCTGCTAATGTCTATCCACACCCATAAATCAGGTTAGCGCTGATTTGTCAAAAAATACTTAAAGATAACTGGGAGGGATAAAATGGGAAATACCCCTCCTTTACAACCTTTAATTTAACGGATTAAAGTAGTGAGTTCAGATAGTAGCAAGTTCAGAGAAAACTAAGCATAAACATCATATATTGATTAAATTCAATAATTTTTAGCATTTGATTATTTCAGTGAAAAACATACACATTGCCATAAAAACCCCCTAGATAGGCTATTAAAATACTCGCAAATATTTGATATAGATAATATAAACATCAACTTTATCTTTAATTCCTTTCTCGCAAAACACACCTCCATAAATAGTACTGATAGATTTTAATCCTTGTTTTTTACAAATAATTGCGTTAACCTCGTTCAAATGTACTTTGATACATAACCCGTACAGAGCTACTAAAAAAGTTTTCATTCAATTATATTCTGGTTGTAGCTCAGCCGTATAGTAAGCAGCTTGTAGATTTTGAGCTTTCAAATACACTACTGGATTAACGGTTTAGCCACAAATTTATACGTAAAGGCATTTATTAAACAATAGGTTTAGTACTTAACTGTCCTATCTGAATTATTTGTTTTACTAATATCGTTGACTATCATTTGAGCGTGTCATAAGTACCTTCAGTGAAGTAACTGTAACCGACTTATGATTATGAAAAATTACCCTATATTAAAATCTATAAAAGTCTTATCTGGTATCAATTATTATATAAAAATCAGATTAATAATAAGACTTAAGTGTATGACACAGTTAAGCAGAACAAATACTGTGACACGCCATCTAACATGATTAGAGTTAGGTTTTAATGTACATGTTATAGAGGTATCTATGAATAAGCGTTTATCTGGTTTACTTACCGTATCAGCAGTATTGTTTGCCGGCTCTGCAGCCGTTACTAATGCAAATGCTGTAGAATCAAAAACCTCCCTTGCGATGATTTCACAAGATAACGCCTCCCATATCGATCGTGTGCTTGGTGAGCTCAGCCGTCAACATGATGGTGCATCAAGTTTGGTTAAGTCAGCACGACAACCTACTTCATTAGCACTTAGCAGCTCACTGTTGGCCAGTGACACAACTCAAGTGACCAATGATGAAGATGTACTAGAGCGTCTGACAGCCGTCGCCTCTAACTCAGTCAGTAAGTTTAAGCAGACTGGCCTAGCTTCTTGGTATGGTCGTAAATTCCATGGCCGTAAAACAGCGAGTGGTGAAACATTCGATATGAATGCATTGACGGCGGCACATCGCTCATTACCATTGAACTGCTATGTTAAAGTCACTAATAATACAAATGGCAAAAGCGTCGTGGTAAAAGTGAATGATCGTGGTCCATTCCATGGCAACCGCGTATTAGATCTATCTTATGGCGCTGCTAAACGCCTAGGTATTACGAACAAAGGGGTTGGCAACGTTTCTATTGAGCGTGTTTCAGGACCATAAGTCCTACTGCAATAGTTCTACCCTAATCTTTATCTAATAGCTATATCAAACCATAAAAAGCGCCTAACTATGACGAGTTAGGCGCTTTTTTGTTTAGCTCAAATTGACTACATCAAAGATATGAAACCCTATAATTCAAATGCGCTCTCAATCGCATCATCAAGCCGCTCTACAGCAATGACATTAATACCTTTAAACTGAGGTGCATTCTTAGCAGGCGCGTTAGCCTTTGGAATGATGGCGTGCTTGAATCCATGCTTCATCGCTTCTTTGAGACGCTCTTGCCCATTAGGTACAGGGCGAATTTCACCAGAGAGTCCTACTTCACCAAAGACAGCTAGTGACGATGGCAATGCCCGTTCCTTGATACTTGAGGCACAAGCCAATAGCACTGCTAAATCAGAACCTGTCTCAATGACTTTGACACCGCCGACCACATTGACATAGACGTCTTGCCCACTGGTATGAATACCACCATGACGGTGCATGACAGCTAGCAACATAGATAGACGCTGAAAGTCCAACCCCAACGCCATCCGTCTAGGCGAACCTTGCGAATCATCAACTAAGGCCTGTACTTCTACCAATAGAGGTCTTGTGCCTTCGCGGCTGACCATGACAACAGAACCAGCCACAGGTTTGTCATAACGACTCAAAAATATCGCTGATGGATTGGCTACCTCTTTAAGACCCATGTCAGTCATACCAAAGATACCCAACTCATTAACCGCACCGAAACGGTTTTTGACAGCACGAATCATGCGAAACTTAGAGTCTGACTGACCTTCGAAGTACAGCACTGTATCTACCATATGCTCAAGTACACGAGGTCCTGCGAGCGTGCCCTCTTTTGTCACATGACCTACTAAGAATAATGCCGTACCCGTTTGCTTAGCATAGCGGGTCAAAATCGCCGCAGACTCTCGAATCTGACTCACACCGCCCGGTGCAGAGTTGATCGCATCTGTATAAATCGTCTGAATAGAGTCAATAATGGCAATGGCTGGCTGCTCTTGCGTTAAAGCTGCACAAATTGTCTCCACATTGGTTTCAGCGAGTACGCGCAGTCTATCTGCAGGCAAGTCCAAACGTTTGGCACGCATGGCTACCTGCGCCAGTGATTCTTCACCCGTCACATACAGTGCACTACCTGCCAGTGAGTCAGCACGTGCCATATTAGTCGCCGTTTGCAACAGAATAGTCGACTTACCAATACCAGGGTCACCGCCTATCAGTACTACAGAACCAGCGACCAATCCACCACCTAGCACTCGATCAAACTCACCAATGCCCGTTGGTAGGCGCGTGTCTAGCGTTACGCTGACTGCATTAAGCGGCATAACCGCGCTATGGGTACCTGAATAATTACCCGCAGGTGCACCAGTACTACGAGAGACGGCACGACTGGCATTAGGTTTGGCTGTGTTTTTATTATGATGTGGCATGCTGACATTAGGCGCTTCGACCAAGCTATTCCACTCGCCACAATCCGTACACTGCCCTGCCCACTTACCAAAATGCGCACCGCAATGCTGACAGACATAACTGCTCTTATTTTTTGCCATAATTTATGAGCCTTATTCAGGTGTTCAATCAAAAATAACTGAGAAAATATCGTGACACTTGTATGAGTGCGAGTCTAGTCTAGTTTACATATAAGTATGACTTAGAGATTAATTAGCCATAGCCATAATAGGCTGTGACCGATAGAAGGGACGGTATCAAATGAGGTGATGTTCTAGAAATAAGAAAATTAGCGATAGCAGTAGCTGGCTGAAGGCATCAATTAAACCTTTTGATTCTAGCAACCAGCTTAAATATTAGCGTGGTATATATGAAAAGGTATCGGTTTATACCTGAAAATCCTTACCTAAATAGACAGATTTTACTAGCTCATTATCTAAGACTTCAGCCGAAGTACCTTCCGCAATGATGGCGCCCTCTGAAACGATATAAGCTTTTTCACAAATGGCCAATGTATCGCGTACATTATGATCCGTAATTAAAACCCCAATACCACGATTTTTTAGGGACAGAATAACGTCTTTGATATCACCAACAGAGATAGGATCAACGCCTGCAAAAGGCTCATCTAATAAGATGAATTTTGGGTCAGCTGCCAATGCGCGTGCAATTTCACAGCGACGACGCTCACCACCTGACACACTCATTCCCAAAGATTTTCGTACATGCTCTAAATGAAATTCACCGATTAACTTTTCAAGCTCTTGCTTTTGCTCACTTTTAGTTAATTCTTTACGAGTTTGCAAAATAGCTAGGATATTATCTTCGATAGACAATTTGCGAAAAATTGAAGCTTCTTGCGGTAAATAGCCAATACCTGCACGAGCACGCTCATGCATCGCATATTTAGATAGGTCCATTTTACCTAACGTCACACGGCCTTTATCCATGTTAACCAGACCCACCACCATATAGAAACTGGTCGTCTTACCTGCACCGTTGGGGCCTAATAACCCAACAACTTGTCCTTGTTCAACAGAGAACGAGACATCTTTTACGACCCAACGTTTACCATAGCGCTTACCTAGATTTTGCATCGATAATCGCTCAGCAGGTACTATATTATTACCCGTGGCTGGAGAGTCTATATTTTTACTATCACTCATAACTTACTCATACTGTTGAAAAATCTAAGCACTGGTGCAGATTATTTTGTATATTGGTACATAGACGATTTAACGTCTTAGCGTACGCCACTTTGGCTGCTGCCATTACTGGGCGGAAATACCAATTCTACTCGCTGATTACCACCAGCCGTTGCCTCAACATCACCTGCTTTTAGGCTATAACGAATGACATTACCAGCAAAACTTGCACCATTCTGAACCAACTTGGCATTACCCGTTAGAGTAATGATGCCAGTGACTGCATTATAATCGATCTTGCTGGCTTGGCCTTTTGCTAGCCCTTTTTCTTGAGTCACTACTTGCTGCATAGTCGCTGGACGCCCAGTCGCTACGGCTGAGTTAATACTACGCTGCTGCGATAAGTTAACAGTGATATTGTCCGCTGTCATCTTAAACGTACCTTGGGTAATACTGACATTGCCTGAGTAACTGGTCACGCCTGTACGCTCACTATAAGTCGCTTTGTCAGCCAACAGTTTTATTTCTTGATTGGAATCTGATGGTAGCGCATGGCTATAAAGTGGTAATGCTAGCAGCATGACCATTGGTAACTTGCACAGTTGGCGCAAGCTATGTGCTTTTGAATTTGAGCGCAAAGTAGGCAAAAATTTAGATTTCATAAAATCACTCGTTTTATAATGGGTAGTAGAATTTGCAAACTTTATGCTAGCTGCTGTCTTTTTATATAAGCAATAAGCACCGTTATCATTAGAACAATGCTTTATCTTGGCGTTCAGAAGGAGTAAAAGCAACAGCGACGTGGCCAAACTCATATTCACCTGTTTCAAGATTGGCAGTCATACTAGAGGCTTCAAACCGGTTCATCCCTTGCTCGACCTGAACAGGCTCGTCACTATATACTTTGCCTGACTTAGTATTACCTTTAAGGATACTACCTGTCACTTTTATTGGCTCAACTTCAGACGCGTCTTTATTGCCTTCACTAACAAGTGAGAAGCCACCTGACAAACTAAGCTCACCTGTCTCTTGACTGATAGCAGCCGTACCCGCTTCAATACGATAGCGCTGTTCAGCGGACGGCTCCCAATTCATAGTGATACCTGACATTTCGTCCAGATTGGTTTCTGGATTATGCGTCAAGGACTCAGCCGTTAGCTCATACTCAGTCTCACCTTCATCGTTAGTCTGTACCGCCTTAATTTCTGTTGCCTCATAATCGACATCAGTGGGTGCCATACTAACTGGTGGCGCAACATCACCCTGCTGCTGAAAAAACCAACCTGCAATACCAGCAATAATTAATGCAATAATTACTAAAACACGAGTATTCACGACAAATCATCCTGAGTTTTTACTTCATCAAGCGTATAGTGCGCAATAAAGTCTTGATAGTGTCCATGACCCTTTAAGATGAGATCACATATTTCACGTACAGCGCCAGTGCCACCTGCACGAGTCGTGACCATATCGCTTCGATTGATTACTTCCGCATGTGCATTAGGGACTGTTGCAGAAAACCCGACTGTTTGCATCGCTTTAATATCTGGTAAATCATCACCCATATAAGCACAATCAGCGGCCGTAATATTAAGTGCTGGATCAAGGGTTGATAGCAGCTCATTTAGCGCAATGAGCTTATCATCACGTCCTTGTACCACGTAGCCAACACCCATCTCGAGGGCACGTTTATCAACCATAGCACTGCTACGACCAGTAATAATAGCCGTTAAGATACCATAACGTGCTAAAGACTTAACACCAACGCCATCATGAACTGAAAATGCTTTGGTCTCGATACCATTGGCATCATAGATGATTTGACCATTTGATAATATACCATCAACATCCATTACCAGTAATTTTACTTGTCCAGCTTTTTTGATTAAGTCCTGCATCATGTACCTCTTGCTTAAAGCCGTTTGTTAGATTTTATTATGATAAGCCGATATCACCAGTCTACTTACTTTACACCAGCTTGCAACAAGTCATGTACCGTAATAATCGCTTCCAAACGATCTTCGTCATCAATAATTAACAACTGACTGATGCTGTTTTCGTTCATCACGCTAAGCGCATCTGAGGCACGCATAGATTTACTAATACGGCGTGGATTACTGACCATCAATTCACCCATTGGTGTTTGTAGATCAATACCTTTTTCTAGGCCACGACGCAGGTCACCATCTGTAAATACGCCAATGACTTTATCACTATCATCAGTCACTACTGTCATACCCAAGCGCCCAGCAGACATCGTAAATAAAGCTTCTTGCAGTGGAGCGTTCTGATGAATAAGTGGTAGATTTTCAGACTGAGTATGCATTAAATCTTCAACTCGCGTTAGCAGCTGGCGGCCTAGTGCACCTGCCGGATGCGACAATGCGAAATCTTCTGAGGTAAAGTTGCGAGCATGTACTAAAGCAACTGCCAAGGCATCGCCAAGGGCCAAAGTAGCTGTGGTACTCGAGGTAGGTGCTAGATTAAGAGGACAAGCTTCCTGAAACTGACCAAGTGTCAAGACAATATCAGCAGCACGAGGCAGCATGCCACGCTTATCACGGCTAATGCTAATCAATGGAATATTTAAACGTTTAACAACAGGCAGTAGCATCTTAATTTCATCAGACTCGCCTGAGTTAGAGATAGCAAGTAGCACATCACCTTTTACCAACATACCCAAGTCACCATGCCCCGCTTCACCAGGATGCATAAAAAATGATGGTGTACCAGTAGAGGCAAATGTTGCCGCGATTTTACGGCCAATCAGTCCTGACTTACCCATACCAGTCACTACCACTCGACCTTGACAGGCTAGGATAGTATCGCAAGCTTGTGCGAATCTATCATCTATCTGTTCTGTCAATAATGTTAGCGCAGATATTTCGGTATTAATCGCCTCGATAGCTCTATTGATAAACTGCTTATGGGTCAAATTAGCTTGGGTGTTATCCATGAAAACGCTCTATTTTTATAATGAATCAATCAGCTATTTTACTATACTATGACTAATATTAATAATATTAGGCTATTAATAGCATCAGGAAAAACCTATCAATAGCCATCACGATCTACCTATTGAATCATTATTATGTGTTTATTTATACAAAAAAAACCCACTATAGTAGCAGGTCTTAATCGAATAAGTCATATCTTAACGATGCAGTTTAGGCAATGCACTGAAAGATTTAACCGTTGTTATCATTAGATCCATCATTTGGCTTATCTTCAAAGCCTGCATTGTCTGTTGGACTCTCAAAACCACGGTCCTGACCAAATCCACCACGCTCAAACCCGCGCTCTTGGCCTTGACCAAAGCTACCGCGTTCAAATCCGCGCTCTTGGCCTTGGCTAAACCCACCACGATTAAAACCACTACGGTTAGAAGCAAAACCACGCTCTTCAAAACCACCCGTGCTAGCAGGGTTACTGCCGCGCTCAAAACCACCACCTTGATAAGCCGTTGGCGCTGCGCTTTGAGGTTGTTGGGTGCTAGTGCCAGTCGTCGTGCTACTACGAGGATTTCGAGCTGGCACTACGGTTGAGATGGCATGTTTGTATACCATTTGACTGACAGTATTCTTAAGCAAAACAACATATTGATCAAATGACTCAATTTGGCCTTGCAGTTTGATGCCGTTGACCAAAAAAATAGAAACAGGAATGCGGTCTTTGCGCAGTGAGTTCAAGAACGGATCTTGTAAAGTTTGTCCTTTTGACATGAAATCTCTCCTAAATATTATATAGTTATGTTTTGAGCGCCAATTATTTTAAGTGTTGATTTAATTATAATGGCTGAAGGTAGATACAATAATAAGCTATCTTTATAAAACGTATCTAAATAAACCCTAATTGTTGTCAAGTGATTCCACTTTATCGTGAATACATTATTATTGTAAATAATTAAGTAACTACTTGTATCATTGATGATTATTTTCAACAAGCATCAGTAACTAGCAATTAGGAAAGTAGTGTTAAAGCCGTTACTTTCATAGATTTAAATTATAGCAGTTATCTACGTTATAATTTGAAACTAATTGTCACTACTTTCTGATGGCTGTGTAGCGTCTGTTTCTATACCAAATTTTCAGTACGTTACGCTTTGCGCGCAACTTACCTTTGAGCTGATAGTCTACTCATACGAGCAATTTTTAGTATAGATACTCTCTTGCCTGCGCCATCGTTGTAAATGTCTTTATAATCATACCCGTGTCTATAGAGGTATTCTCATCGTTAGGTAAATCCGGCATCTTTATCACATCTGTCGTAGCATGAGGCAATTGCATGACTTTACGCAACCAAGTGTACTGCCGTTTTGCCAGTTGTCTTGTAGCATATAATGCCTTATTTTGCATTTGCTGACAAGCAAGTGCCTCGGTCTCTTCACTGTGGAGCAATGATTGTGCTGACAGCTCAACAGCATTATTTGATATTACTTGTGCATCAACTGATTCTGAATATCCTTCAAAAGCATCATAAAACTGCGCTTTGTCCAAATGCGGCAATTCAAATATCGGATGATTAATATGTACCAAATACTCCAATACTTGTCTATAGCCAACACAGCGCATAGCAGGCAAATTAGGTGTTAATGTATATTGCTCAAGTAAGCCAATCACTTCAGCTACCAGCCCTTCATCCCACATTATATCTAGACGCTGAGCAATACGCGCATGCAGCCATGGACGATCCGGCATAATTGTCAATGCATGCCACTGCTGATTGGGATTATGTGCCAGTGCTTGTTTAGGCTGACGTTGCCAATCACTGATTGGGATGTTTGTTTGCAGATAAACCTCAATTGCTCGGGTAATGCGCTGAGTATCAGTTGCATTAAGACGCTCATGACTTATCGGGTCAATTTGACCAAGGTAATCATGCAGTGCTTCAATACCTTCCTCTTGCCGCCACTGATCCACACGAGCGCGGACGCTATCATCACTATCAGGCACAGGTGATAGTCCATCAAGTAGCGCCATGTAATACATCATGGTACCGCCCACTAGTAACGGTATTTTGCCATTCTTATGACAGTTATCAATCAAATTAGCAACATCTGCAACAAACTCAGCAACACTATAGCTCTGTGTCGGATCAATGATATCAACCAGATGATGCGGATAACGTGCCAGCTCATCAGCTGACGGCTTTGCTGTACCGATAGTCATATCACGGTATATCAATGCTGAATCTACTGAAATTAGCTCGTAGCGCCCTGTATCATATAGCTCATATGCCAATGCAGTTTTGCCACTCGCGGTTGGCGCCATCAAGCACACCACGCTATTATCTGTCAGCTTATGAGATAAACCATCAGACGAATGTCTCATAGAATTGCCTTTAATTATTATTTATAGGTAAGTAATATTTATGGGTAGTAATTAAGGTGTTGTCGAACCTAACTTAGTATTGCTTCAGGCGTAGATAAGAGCATCAACGTTACTAAGTGATTACTACTGATGGCCTTAACTGAATTTGTAGTCAGCAACGCTTCAAGGTCTGTTATAAATAGCATCAAGTCTTGTGTAGACATCTGCTGGCTCATAGTAATAAGCTGGTGATTTATTTCTCTCGCACTATTGGGCAGCTTGTCTTTATGCAATACCTTATTGCTCAGTATCTGTGATTCAAACAGTTGATTCAACTGTGATTGCCAATCCGTTTCAGCAATCAGAAAGCACTGTGCTTGGTGGAAAAACAACAACCAAGGTAAGGTCTTATCATCAATGCTTTTAGCAATGTCTTTAACAATGTCAGTGCCAAGTGCTAACTTATCTAAACCACTAATAACCTCTAAGCAAACTGGTAAATATCTCGTTCCTACCAACATGCCATTAGAAATATCAGTACGCTGACCGGTAAACTTATTGCTACCTAATTCTGACTCTGCTGAATATTGAGATTGAGGCATTGTCTGGATTGTCTGACTGGCTGGCAGCTCATATGATTGCTTAGCAGTATTTACCTGCCTACTGCGATTCTGAGATACAACACTGTCGTAAGGCCGATCGGTAGCGACAACTTTTACCCTTTCATCACTTGTCAGCTTGTTTTTTTCTATTAGTGGTTTATCAAATTTTTCAGGCTGTTCGTTTACTTCGATATTTTTCAGCTGAGACTGAATCGCGTGGTTTAAATGCGCCATGATATTATTTAGCGGGCTAATCTTAATGCGCTGCTTCGATGGATGCACATTGATATTGAGCCACTGGGTTGGCAGGTCAAAATAAAGTGCATAACCCATACCATTTAATTGCGCACTCTGAGCCAATTGACGCATCTGATTATTAATTAAGGCTTCTTTGACCAGTCGACCATTCACATAGATTAGCTTTGGCAAGTCAGATTTTTCATGATGCAGCGGCCATAGCCAGCCACTAATCGCTGCCTGACTAATATTGCTATTACCGTACTCTACAGACAGCTGTATAAGATTCGTTAAATCTATCGATATTGCTAACGCATTATCCGTCAATGCCATACCAGTCGCTTGTTCTAGACGCGGCAATGGCAAACGACTGTCATCGTGATTATTCATACCCGTAGTACTTGCGGATAATGATAGCCGTTTTTTATGATCATGAAAGAGTGTCAAAGCAACATCTGCTCGCGCCAAAGCAACTTCTCGAACGATTGTCTCAATATGCCCAAACTCAGTCGCAATAGATTTTAAATTACCGCGACGGGCTGGCACATTGAAATACAAATCTTTGACGGTAATCGTCGTTCCACGATTGTGAACGATAGGTACTAATTTTGGCGTATCAGCCAAGACACCAGCGACCTGTAACTGACGACCAACACCACTATCATCATGACTACTCATTAGAGTCAAACGGGACACTGCAGCCGTTGCCGCTAGTGCCTCACCACGAAACCCCAAAGTGGTGATGCCGTGTAGATTAGCGACATCAGCGACCTTACTGGTTGCGTGACGAGTAATGGCCATGACCATATCATCGGGATGGATACCCACCCCATTATCGACCACTTCAATCAAGCCCATACCGCCTTGAGTGATGCGAACCTCAATATTGGTAGCACCAGCATCGATGGCGTTTTCAAGCAGCTCTTTAACCACAGCTGCCGGACGCGTCACTACCTCACCCGCTGCTAATTGATTGATTAACAATGGCGACAGTTTTTTGATACGTGTATTAGCGTAATTATTAGACATTAATGAGCATTATATATTTTGGACTACAGGCATTGTGTATAACATTAAATTTTGAGCGTTGATAGATCTAAATCTAGCGCTTGTCCTGCTTTCGATAGCCGCAGCTCAACCAAACGAGACTCTTTACCATGATTATTACCATCACCTTGGGTCATATCAATAAACAAAGTCGGTGGTGGTAAATAGCCATCCGCACGGCTTGCCCATTCGATAATGACCAGAGCATTTGGCTCATCCAGATACTCATCAAACCCAATGAAAGACAGCTCTTCTGGGTCTTGAAGACGATACAAGTCTGCATGATAAACTGGCTTCGTTGTACCATCACTTTTCTGAATACTGTAAGGCTCAACCAAGGTATATGTCGGGCTTTTTACTGCGCCTGTATGACCAAGCCCTTGCAGCCAATAACGAGTCAACGTGGTTTTACCTGCACCCAAGTCACCTGCCAGCCACACACTGCCCGTCAATGGCAAATCAGCCAGCTGCTGAGCCAATGATTGAGTGTCTTGGTCAGAGTTCAGTATCAATGTTTGCGAGTACTTGCCGTCTTTTATAGATTCATCAGTGTGCATCAGTCTGAACCTGCCTGTACTTGCTCAGTCTGTACCTGCTCTGTCTGTACTTGCATGGTCACTGATGGATTGATAAAACTCTCACCGCGAATCAATTTTGCATACAGCTCAGGGTCATGCCATTCTTTAGAAACTTGGTCACTAAATGCAAATTCTTCCAAAACCAGTTTGCCCATTTGATCATTGGCCACATCATCAGCGAAACACTGCGCATAACCCGTTGCTGTTTCGTGCGCGATTACTGAGTAGACACTGACATCTGACTCGCCATTTTGCATTTGAGTCTGGCGCAAAATCTCTTGCGCCCAAAAGAAGATAACGCGTGAGAATTGCTCTGCTGACGGTGATACTGGCAAGCTTATCCAGCGTGCACTGAACTTTTTGCAGGCATCAATATATTCAGGATCGTCTTTATTCCAAAAACAAATAGCATGATCGAAGCTGTCGATAATGTCTTTGATCGAAGACTTTAACAAACCAAAATCATAGACCATCTGACCATGGTCTAAACGCTTGGCTTCTAGAATCAGCTCAATCTGATAGCTATGACCATGGATAGAATGCTTGCAACGCTCAGAGCTACAATTACGAACGATATGGGCATTTTCAAATTTAAAAAGTTTACGAATACGCATAATAATTTGACCAAAACAGTAAGCACCATCGTGCTAGATAGTAATATCATCAAATCCACATAAATCCGCTACATTGTCATCTTCGATAGGCACACTAATGTATAGCTTGCTTTCGACTTCTTTGTATCAAAATTATTTGAATTCGATTAAAAATAAGGGTTTGCCGCGTCTATTCAACAGCTTGTCACCCATTATAGCAAATCACCATGTATCCGTAAGTAAGCACTTATGAATACTCATATTTATTATACGAATTGACATGACGCAATTTTAGTTAATAGGAGCAATCCATTTAATCGTAGACGAATTGTGCGAATACTATCTATTACTAGTGCTTAAGCCTATACTCAACCCAGTAAACGGCTATGTTGGCCGTCATTATAACGGCACTGCCTCAAACCAGCTCACTTTGGCTTAGAGAATGGCATGTGTTATCTAAAAAGGAAACTACCATGAGCAAAGGTCAAGATAGTAAAAAGAATGTAAAAAAGAAACCGCTTTTGACGGCAAAAGAAAAGAAAGCGGCAAAACAAGCTAAGAAAGAAGACAGCGGCAGTATCTTAGGTAAGCATTAATAGTAAGTGTATCAATATGCCAATCAAACTTAACGGTTTGATTGGCATTTTTTTGAGTGAGCTACTAATTTTTAATTAGGGCGTGTCCTCATTTTAAAAATGGTGATAAAAATGAGATAAATCGCAGTCAAACAAGGAAAATAGCGCAGATAATATCGAGATATTAGTCAGCTATTTGACGCCATTTGACAAGATTTAGCCACTTTTAACCCATTTAGATAACTATCGATTGAATTGAGGACACGCCCTAGCCACTGCGCGGTGCAAACATAATAATCGCCATCCCCAATAGCGCGACAATAGAACCTACAACATCCCAAGTGGTTGGTCGTATACCATTCACTGTCCACAACCATAAAATCGCCATGACCACATATACCCCACCGTAAGCAGCATAGACTCTGCCCACAGCCGTCGGATGCAATGTCAGCAACCATACAAAAGCTGTCAAACTCAGTACAGCAGGTATCAGAAGCCAGATTGACTTACCTTCTCGCAGCCATAAATAAGGCAGGTAGCAACCGATAATTTCTGCTAATGCAGTAAGCGCAAATAGCCCAACGGTCTTTAATTCTGTCAAAACTTACTACTCCTCACCCACTACTTTTCAATGGTAATAGAACCAGTCAGATACTGTACGGCATTACCAGAGACCAGCACCCTATCCTCTACAACCACGCAATCGAGTACCCCACCGCGACTGGAGGCTTGATAAGCAACCAATTCATTTTTCCCTAAACGCTCAGCCCATAATGGCGCTAAACCTGTATGCACCGATCCTGTCACAGGGTCTTCATCGCCACCGTTGGCAGGCCAAAAATATCTCGAAATAAAATCGTAATTTTTATAGTCGTCTGATTCAGATTGACATGTCACCACCACATCTAAAGGCGCTAGCTGCTTTAACTTTTCATTATCACGTTCTACATTTAGCACATCCGCTTCAGAATGATAAATCACGAAATACGCTTGCTCATTACGATAAACGTCAACCGGAGTAACTGAAAGACCTGCCAACAACTCCTGAGGAATGTCGGTAATCTTTTCAGGCTTTCTGTTTGGGAAGTCCATTTGTATTTTACCAGTGTCTGTTTGCACAACGGTCAAAATACCAACGGATATGGCTGAGAGTTTGATAGACGTTAAAGTGGGGTTTTTCTTAAATAACACAAAGGCAGACGCCAAGGTTGCATGCCCGCAAAAAGCAATCTCAGTAAATGGTGAAAACCAGCGGATATGGTAAACATCTTTGTCATCAGTCTCATCTAAAACTAGAAATGCCGTCTCGGATAAGTTGTTTTCCATCGCAATAGATTGCATCAGCTCATCGGACAACCAATTTTCTGTGATAATAACCGCTGCTGAATTACCCTTAAAAACGCTATCAGTGAAAGCATCGATGACATTTATTTCTAGCTGCATTTTATATTCTCAATTTTATAATTGTTTAAAGATTAATCTTGATCCTCATCCTCTTCAGAGAAGTCAAAATACAGAATATTTGACCAAAGTCCAAGGCCTAGATCGTAGATAGCTTGTTCTGGGTTATTCGCGGACAATGCTTTTTGCGGTGTTGGACGACGACCAAAAATTTTTGCCCAGAAACCAATAGGTTTAGGCTGCTCGCTCACGACTGGCGCAGGTGGCAACAATGACTGATACGCTGCTGCTATCTCAGGCTGAAGGTTCTGCACTTGATTGAGAAGTGCCAGATTTCGCGTTTCTACTGGTGTCTCACTCATCTCAAAAATCTCGCCACACTCCAAAATAAAATACTGATTTTGGTTCTCTGGCATTTTTAAAAATTCAAGCGCTTCTGTAATTGGAGCCTGAGCAGCAGGTAACCTAATACCTGCTAAGAATGCTTCAAGATTTTGCACACCGCTGGCATAGTCTCCAATGAGAGCAACCTTTTCAGGGTTATCCCAAATTACTGATAGACAGGCTTGCGGATTACCAGAGAGCAGAACTTTAAAGACGATTGGAATATCATAGTTATATTCTGAAATACCCGTTAGCACACGGCTGCTATCATTTTGATTTGGTTCAGGGATAGTGTTGGTCGAATACAGATAACTACGGTTCGCCATAATAATCACTCCAATTTATAGTCATTAAATCAATCGCCATACGTTCTTTTGTTTACAATAGTATTTAAGACCGTTCATTCGATAGTTAATGTGAGCGCCATTGTCATTATCCAATATACCCTGATTAAAATGACATGACAGTCAGAATTACCGTAAAATCTATTATATAGTTGAATTCAAATAATTTTGATACAAGGAAGCTGAGTGCAAGTGATACATTAGTATGCTTAGCGAGGATGACGATGTAGCGGATTTATATGGACTTGACTATAGCAAACAAACCTCTTAGAGAGTGCTCTATCGAGGTCATACCGACACTTTACATAGGAAGTTAGCGTCATGATGCGTATTGGATTATTTTTATTAACCAACTTAGCAGTGATTGTGGTATTTAGCATTGTGTTTGGTATATTGTCGAGGTTTTTTGGGCTTGGCGGTGTACACGGTGCAGGCGGGCTTAATTATGTTAGCCTTGCCATTATGTGTGGTATCTACGGTATGGTTGGCTCGATGGTATCGCTATTTATATCAAAGTGGATGGCCAAAAGATCAACGGGTACGGTCGTCATAGAATCCCCACGCAACGCTACTGAGCAATGGCTGGTCGATACGGTCGCCAAACAAGCACGAGCAGTCAATATCGGTATGCCTGAGGTCGGTATTTTTAATAATTCTCAGCCAAATGCTTTTGCGACTGGCTGGAATAAAAATAAAGCGCTGGTGGCAGTGTCGTCTGGTCTACTACAGAATATGAATCAAGATGAAGTCGAAGCCGTATTGGCGCATGAAATTGGTCATGTGGCCAATGGCGATATGATCACACTTGCTCTCATTCAAGGCGTGGTGAACGCTTTTGTGATGTTCTTTGCTCGCATTATCGGTAGTTTCGTTGACCGTACTGTGTTCAAAAATACCAGTGGTCGCCCAGGTATTGGTTATTTCATTACCAGTATTGTGATGGACATTCTGCTTGGGTTTTTGGCGTCTGCCATCGTCATGTGGTTCTCACGCTTACGTGAATTCCGTGCGGATCAAATGGGCGCAAAACTTGCCAGCCGCGAAAAGATGATCAGTGCGCTTGATGCGTTACGTCCTTCTGCACAGCGTCCCGACCAAATGCCAGAGAGTATGAAAGCGTTTGCAATCTCATCTGGGCAAACTCAAGGTTTTAGTATTGCAAATCTATTCCGCTCACACCCAACGCTTGATGACCGTATTGCGGCGTTGAGGGAATATAATCCTAGTGAGGGGTAATGGAAAAAATACAACTACGATATCATTAAAAGAATAATATAGAACACAGTGCCTATTTTACTACTCTAGCTAAGCCAATCTATTTCCATAATTTTATCGATTTCCTTCCTATACTTTGGCTCGACATAAATGGGAATATATTTTTCTCCTATTTCTTTTGCGATAGCATACCGGTGATGTCCACCCTTCAATATAACCTCGCCCATAAGGTGAGGTTGTACCAGCGGCGGCGATATAAGCCTATTTTCAGACAAATAGACAATCAAATATGCCAACCTACTTTTATGCCCTACCATCCACAACTCACCTTCATCTCTACGGCTAAAATGGCATAATTTTCTATCTAAGGTATCTAATTTAACTTTTCCTAATATAAAACCTTCTGGATAGTGAGTTTTAAAACTTAATTCATTCTCAGCATCCAAAGAGAAACGTTGACCTTCTTGTGACAAATTCCAATTAAAAGTAATGGGCGGCCAAGCTGAAGAATCTGTCTCTACATACTGACTTGCTTCACTTGATATTCTTGAGCGTAACTTATATTTATCCTGATGAACTTCTAATGTTTCACCCGCTATAGCAGCAAAAACTTCATCCATATCCATACTTATTCCCATTATTTAAATATAAAATCAAACCTCATTCATCATAATCGATGCTTGATGACTATATTGGAATTTTGCGTATCTATGACCCTAATTATGCATGAGGATTTGATTATTTGAAAACAAGCCTTAGCCACTTCATTCCTCAGACCCAAAAAGCGATATCAAACCATCCCCTATTATCCCTCGCCAAGAAAAGTAATCATGCCCTGCACCATACTCTTCATAACGAGTGTCATACCCTTTTGCCAATAACACATCACGCAGATGACGATTGGTTCCCAATATACCATTACTACTACTTTCGCCACGAGCCGTTTCAAACACGCCAGCACTCAAAAAGAAACGAATGGGCGCTTTATCCATTTTTATGACTTCAGACGCTACAAAATGCTTATCATCTGCCATCTGATCTTCTGGCTTCCACCAAAAAGAACCAGACATAGAGATAACATTGCCAAATATATCAGGATGACGTAGCGCAATAGTCGTAGCAGCCAATCCGCCATAGCTGGACCCTGCAATGACTGTTCTATCCTTTGGTATCGCTATTGGCAGTCGTTTATTTATTTGCGGCACCAGTTCATTGGCCAATACATCTGCAAATACAGGATTGGCAGGCAATTCACGCGCACGAGCATCACCATCAGGATTACTGATAAACACCGCCGTCACAGGTGGAATCTCACCTGCTGCAATTAAATTGTCTAATATCGTTGGCAATCCAACCGTATCGATATATGACTCGGCATCAAAGATATACAACAACACCGCATCGTCTCTATTATTCTGACGGTCATCAATAGCAGGAGAATAGATAGTAATGTCTCGGGTATTATCTAATGTGCTACTGGTGAATTTAAAAGTAGAAAGTTTGCCCTTGGGGATTGCTTTTTGCACATCTAACCAAGGATTTTTTGGTGCATCTTTTAACGTAATAGTAGATTTGGTTGTGTATTTGTCGATTGCTGAATGAGGCCATGGATGATGGTTATAAGAATCTGCCTGAGCCACAGCTTTTATGGCAATTCTACGGGCACGCCCAGACAATGGTGGTTGAGGCACATTGGGCGCTATTTGATAAGACAGATGGGTATTTTTTGGCACAATAAAGCTTTTGTACCATGTATCAGAGTCCGCCAATCGTTGCAATGCATCATGATTATTGGACGGGCCACCCATTAGCTTGATATTACGATAGTCGCCTCGCGCCAAAAACGTCATTAAGGTACCAGAAGGTGTCTCTTCGATAAGCGGCGTACCCAATGCTTCTACATCTGCCCAAAAACTATCAGTACTCTCACCCTTTTGCAGTGATTCACGTAATGCCGATACTTTTGGACTGAGTAGCGTATCAGAACTTTCTAAATTACTTTGTAAATTACTTTCTAAATGATTTTCTAAAGAGCCTTCTAAATCCTGTTCCGCTAAACTGACACGTTGTTCAAGCACTATCTGATATGCACCTGTTCCCGACAGTCGCCATATCTCTGCGCAGTTTTCGGCCACTGAATAGAATTTTTGCTTGCCAGTTTTATGATCAATCAAACGGCGCGATAATTTTCCTGTGGCATCGATGATATCCATCGTCATCGTATTATCACCGCTCTCAACATATCCGGTCAGATAGTCACCCTTGTCACAGGGTACTTTGATATCTAACGACTTAGACTGTGACTGAGTGTGTGGCTGAGTGTGTGGCTTGATATTATTATTCTCGCTGTTGGAATAACTTAGCTCACCTTTCACAGGATTTCCCACTTTTAACACTGGTGTCTCCAAACCAAATGCCGAAAATGACGTCGAATATAACAAACAAGTAAATCCTGCTATCGCCCATTTATTAGAGAAAAAACGTGTGTATGTCATTCATTGCTCCTTATTCTATTCACTGACAAACATCTAACCTCCGCCGTTACAAGATGTTAGGGCGTGTCATCAATTCAAACGAGTGCCCTCTAAATGGGCTAAAAATAGCTAAATTTTGCCAAACATCGTCAAATATCTGGTTAATATCCCGATATTATCTGTGTTATTTTCCTCGTTTGACTGCAATTTATCTTATTTTGATCATCATTTTTAAAATGAAGACACACCCTAGCAAATGATACAAAGCTGAAATACTACCTTATTTTCATTATTAATGATATTGAAAATCATTATCATTAAAATATTTATAAACTGAATGCCTAATAATGGCTTACCATTCCTGCAAACCATTGAACCTAAAATTTTATAAAAACAAAAAAAAGCCCCTCTGACTCAATAGTGAGTCAGAGGGGCTTTCGGATACAGATTACGACTAACTAGATATCAAACTCAAGCGCTCTATCACCATTCTCGTCTTTGATACGAGTTGGCAAACCAATCTTATTCAATAGATTGATAAGTGGCTTGGCATCAAGCTCTTCGACGTTGACCATCTTGCCTGCGTCCCATTCACCGGTAGCAACAAGCATAGCAGCCGCAACAGGTGGCACACCCGCAGTATAAGAAATGCCTTGGCTGCCCATGGCTTCAAAGGCTTCTTTGTGGTCAGAGACATTGTAGATAAATACTTCGCTATCCACGCCATCTATCTTGCCTTTAACCTTGTCACCGATACAAGTCTTGCCAGTATATTCTGCTGCTAATGAGCTTGGATCTGGTAGTACGGCTTTCACCACTTTTAGCGGAATGACTTCTTGCCCTTCAGCCGTCATAACAGGCTGCTCAGACAACAAGCCTAGGCTTTGAAGCACAGTAAAGACATTGATATAGTGCTCACCAAAACCCATCCAAAAGCGAATGTTTGGCACATCTAAGTTAGCTGATAATGAGTGAATCTCATCATGTCCGCTTAGATAGCTGTTTTGCATACCAACCACAGGCAGATCATCCGTACGCTTCACTTCAAACATTTTGTTTGACTGCCACTTACGATCTTGCCAAGAGTAAACCGTACCCGTAAATTCACGGAAATTAATCTCAGGATCAAAGTTAGTGGCGAAATATTTGCCATGGCTACCAGCATTGATATCGATAATATCGATGTCTGTGACCGAGCCTGCATCCATCATGTCATAGCCAAGACGCGCATAAGCGTTGACCATACCAGGATCGAATCCTGCACCTAAGATAGCGGTGATTTTATTGTCCGCACAGCGCTGCTTACGCTTCCACTCATAGTTGTTATACCATGGCGGCGTCTCACAGATCTTACGAGGATCTTCGTGAATAGCCGTATCAATATAAGCAACTTCCGTTTCGATACAAGCTTCTAGCACACTCATATTCAAAAAAGGTGAGCCAACGTTGATGACGATTTGGATGCCTGTTTCTTTTATCAGCTGTATCAGCGCAGGGATATCCATGGCATCGATTTGGTGCGTATGCAAAGTCGCTGGCTGCTTAAAGCTGCCTTTCTCTTGCACACTTTGGGCGATGGCATCACACTTATCTACCGTGCGCGACGCAATATGAATAGTGCCAAGCACGTCATTATGCATTGCACATTTATGCGCAACCACTTGAGCGACACCGCCTGCTCCAATGATGAGCACGTCTTTTTTGTTGGTTGTAGCTTGTTGGTTTGTGTTCAATGAACAATCCTCCTTTGTGTCCCTGTCGATACCATTGATAGCGGCTATGCAAAACAGAAACGAGTGAATGATATGCGTGAATTAAAAAGGAAGACCGAGGAAAACCCACGCACCCGTCGGGCAAATGCCATTTTTTACCAATGGATATTTGCCCGAGGCGATTATAACAATTTTTTAATCTCTTTTTGGCAAAAATTCATGAATAAACATCAATCTTATTAACAATGTAAATATGATGCTAATACTCAATTCTGAATATTAAGACAAGCTGGCCTTATAATCTTGATAATCAAATTCACGCTGCACATCAATTGATCCATCAAGGCGACGAATCACAATTGCTGGCATGTTGACGCCATTGAACCAGTTTTTCTTCACCATGGTATAACCTGCGGCATTACCAAAGGTAATCTGATCGCCTATCTGTAAGTTACTTGGTAAGTCGTACTCACCAAAAATATCCCCTGCCAAACACGAGCGACCATAAATGAGCGTACTGTCTATCTCACTGTCGAGAATAGGTTCTGACGTCTCAATCACTGAATGACCAATAGGAGCGATATCCATTGCTGTATTATTGATAGCGGCAATGGGTGCTGACTCGCGGTAAATCAGTAGATCAAGCATGTGTGCCTCGATAGATGAATCAACCACGGCAAGATGCTTTTCATTGTGCATGGTGTCTAGTACGGTAGTGACTAATGAGCCAGCGCCATGAATGCTCGCTTCACCCGGCTCAAGATAGACTTGCACGCCATACTGTTCGCTAAATCCTTTTAATCTTTCAGCGAGCTTTTCTAGCGGATAATCAGGCGCGATAAAATGGATACCACCACCTAAGCTTACCCACTCTAATTGCGCCAGAATATCGCCAAATCTGTTTTCAATATCTGCCAGACTTTCGCTAAACGCTTCAAAGCTGTCATTTTCACAGTTGTTATGAATCATAACGCCAGTGATGTCACCAAGTACTGCGGTGATTTTATCTTTATCGTGCTCGCCTAGACGACTAAAAGGACGGGCAGGATCAGCGATAATAAATGACGAGTTACTGGTTTTTGGGTTTAAACGCAAGCCGACAGGAATATCTTGCTTACGTGCCTGTTCGCCAAAAGCATTGAGCTGCGAGATAGAGTTAAAGATGATTTTATCCGCGTATTTTAATACTTCAGGGATTTCATCTGCACTATATGCCACGCTGTAGGCATGCGTTTCTTTTTTGTCTTTGCTACTCGCATCATCATTATTGCCAAAAGTCTCATAGCCCAGACGGACTTCATTCAGTGACGATGAGGTAGTGCCATGCAAATAAGGCTGCATAATATCGAACACGCCCCATGTGGCAAAGCATTTCAGTGCTAATAATGCCTTTGCACCGGATAGCTCGCATAACCGTGCAATGATTTGCATATTGGCAACGATGGCCGCTTCATCGAGTAAATAGTACGGTGTTGGCACGTTGATAGACTGGCTGGTAGATTTGGTAAAAGTTGGATTGGTAGACGATGTATTCATGATGGTGCACCCGATAGCATTTGATAACAGTAGCGAATAATATTTTTCGCTATAGTAGACTAAATTTATCATGATTAGAATAGTTTATGGCACTTTCAACCGACTACTCCACCTCGTCCAGTCAAGCCAACTCGGCTCAATTGGATCCAAAAAATATTGATTTGACCCATCTAGATCCTAATGCGCGGGCCGTATTGGACTTTTGGTTTGATACAAACAATGAGCAATATTGGTTTGCACAAAATGATAATTTTGATAGACAAATAAAAAATAAATTTGGCGATATCTGGCAAGCAGCCAAACAGGGTGAATGTGCGACTTGGCGACTTTCAGAATCCTCATTAGACAGTAATAGCTCAATCACGGCTTTGGCTGGACGCTTGGCAGAAATTATCGTGCTGGATCAATTCTCACGTAACTTATGCCGCGGGCAAGTCGGTGCTTTTGTACAGGATGGTATGGCTGTCGCTTTAGCACAAGAGGCCAGCCAGCAACCCTATTTTGATACATTACCAATGGCATGGCGTAAGTTTATTATCATGCCGTTTATGCACTCTGAATCGGCAGTCATTCACGAGCGCTATCTGCCATTCTTTGAACAATTGGATGATGCTTATACTTTAGACTTTGAACATCGCCATAAAAATATCATTGAGCAGTTTGGCCGCTACCCTCATCGCAATAATACGTTGGATCGTGAGTCTACTTACGAGGAAGAAGTGTTTTTACAGCAGCCAAACTCATCGTTCTAAGTATTTTTGAACACTTAATTTTTTTACCACTTAAATTTTTTGGTGGTTAACTTATGAAAAAAAAGCCACCTGTTCGTAAGCAGGTGGCTTTTTGTCTTTCAATGATAGCATATCTTATGCTTAGGCTATTTTATAGGGACAGTATGACGGTCAAATCTACTGCCCTTTCTATAGAACCTAAAAAATATTAACGTACTGATAAGTTGTAGGATAAATTTCTTCAAATTTTATGGATAATTATGAACAAGCACCTGCTTGTTGTGCTCCATAGGCTGCTTCATTTGCAGTATACTTGTCACCTGCACTCGATGAAAGTTGTTCGATTAGTCCATTACAAGAGAAGCCTGTCATATCAAGATACTGGTTTGCCGATCTCACGGCTTGTTCATTCCAATTGATATTTAAGCTGTCTATAGCAACGGTAGCATCAGCTACTTCATAGCCATCACCATACTCTGATGAAAGCTGATTGATAAGTCCATCTCGTGAGAAGCCCGTCATATCAATATACTGTTTTGGTGATCTAACAGCATTCTTTTGTGGCCGAGATAGGCCTTTTGGCTTTTCTAGTGTGACTTTTTCACTTTTTACTTGTGTTTGTTCAAGTTTGGCATCGGAGAATTTCGGAGCCGTATAGTAATTACCGTTCTCACTCCAAAACTCTAGATCACCATTTTTATTAATAATGAAGTATTCATTGTGATCTTTTACACTCTCATCTTGAAGCCTTAATCCCTTATCTAATTGAGTTGACTCATAGACTGTGTCTTCTTTTGAGAGTGGACCGAAATCATATAATTCTTGAATATAAATCTGACCATCTTTCTTATATGCAGTCACCTTTGAGTCCATTCCACGACTGGCCATCCAGCTCCCTATTAATTCACCTTTAGATATATTGGTGTTTTTTATTCTTTCGTAATCCGATGCGGTTGCCCCAACTATATTTACCTCAAACTCAGGATTATAGTGAGTCGTTGCCCAAGCACTCCCATCACCTCCACTAGCAAGCCGATACGTGATAAAAGTTCGCTCAACTTTTGCATCTGACAGAGCATAAATCTTTTCTGCTAAAGCAATAAGAGATTCCTCATCCATCCGTGACGATAGCTCCACTTCTACAGTACGTTTAATATCGCCCTTAAATGTATCTTCTACAATTTTATATTCAGGCAGTTTCTCAACTTCAGGTTCTGGAGTGGGTTCAGGCTTTACAATATCAACCTCTGTTTTTGCAGTTACTGGTTCATTGGTTGCTGTCTGGTCATCTGTTGGGATAAATAACATTGATATAAATATTAGAGTAGAGCCTGCTACTGTTATTTTACCCCTACCTATTTTAGGTTTCTTATCTAAGATTAAACGCTTGATAGGTGGTAACAACAGAACCGATCCGATTAGCATTAATACACTAGTGACAATAGCTCCTTGTGCCATCATTCCTAGTGCCGTTGCTATAAAGAAAATTCCAAAAAACCAAGCGCACACTGATAGTATCTTTGATTTTAAATTATTCATTATCACCACCTAAAATGTAAAATATCCAACTATAAAGTATTATTTAAATATAACAAATGTTTAGTTTAAAATACTTTTTTACAAATTAGTTGTTAGAGCTTTTTAACCTCATTAAGGATATATTTTAGCTTTCTAGCGCCTTTCTAACAGGTGCAAAGCTACGTCTATGCTCAGATAATACGCCATAGGTTTCAATCGCTTCCATATGTGCACGCGTTGGATAGCCTTTATGTTTGGCAATTCCGTATTCTGGGTGCTGTGTATCAAGCGCATACATGGCTTCATCACGGCTTACTTTTGCCAAGATACTGCCCGCGGCGATACTAGTATGACGAGCGTCGCCCTTCACCCATGCTTGGCAGTCGATATTAGCCTGTTCGACCCCGCATTTAGTAAGCTTAGCAAAGTCCAACTCTGGACAACGATTGCCATCGAACAACACCTCAACTTGTAACGGTTTAGCAGCATCTGCCTCGATTTCATGAGCCATGGCAAATTGTTGAGCAACCACTTCTATCAACGTTTCGGTACATAGGCGCATCCCTAGCATGGTCGCTTGCAAGATATTGACTTGATCAATCACTGCTGCAGGTATGTCAGCGATGACATAGCCGATGGCATATTGCTTCACCAACGGATAAAGAATGTCGCGTTTTTTTTCACTCAACTGCTTAGAGTCTGTCAATATGGATAGCGGCGTACCTGTGAGTGGCTGCTCCTCAATCAGTCCTGACCAAGCGGCAGGCAATATCGCAGCGGCGACATTGACACTACCGAGCAAAGGCCCACGCCCTGCTTCATCGATGCCAATCTGTAGCATTGGCTGTGTTAAATCTTGCTGTCTATCTACTGAATATTGAGTGAGAAACTCAGAGACATTGAGTTGCCCAGTCAAATGAATGGGGACTGCCAATTGGATATATTGACCTTTAATATCAATGCTCTCAATACTCATTTTAATTGGTGTCATTGAGCTGTCGGTACTGTGCTGTTTACTCATAGCGTTGCTGTGTCTTTTTATCAAAATAGTGGAAATGTAGCATGCGTCAATCTGCAGTATTAAGCTTTAGCGTCTTTTTGAATAAACCATTGCTCAACCACGCTATTGGCTGGGTCATGGTTACTTTGTTGCTCTAATGACTGCTTGGTAGCGACAAGGTCTTTTAACTGCTCGGCATAGGCCCGCGGTTGCAATAAACGCATGAGTGTACGGCAAATATTATCGCCACTTGCCTGCTCTTGGATGAGCTCAGGGACGATAGCCGTACCCGCCAAAATATTAGGCAGCGCCACATACGGCACTTTTACCAGGCGTTTAGCTATCTGATAGGTTAGCTTGTTTAATTGGTAAACCACGACCATCGGCCGCTCTAGTAGCATCGCCTCTAACGTTGCCGTACCAGACGCTAGCATAACGATGTCTGATGCGGCCATGGCCTGCTGACTAAACGTTGGCTGGCTGTCATCATATACCACGACTATCGCGGCTCGCAGCTGCTCTGAGCGTTGATCAATCACATCTTGCACGATATATTGATGATTCTGATCCACTGTTGGAATGATAAAACACAGCTTTGGATCTAATAGTATTAGCCTTTGAATACCGTCTAGCATCAACGGTAGAATAGCGGTTATCTCTCCGCGTCTAGAGCCTGGCATCACACAAATAAGTTGGCTGACGTCATCAAATCGCTCGATAAAGAACTGCTGCAAGCCATCGTTGTGCCAAACCAACTCACTACGGCGCTGATTAATCGGTGTCTCTAGTAATGTCTGATCAATAGTGCGTAGTAGCGGATGACCGACACATATCGCTGGGTGATTGTGACGCTCATAAACAGGTAGCTCAAAAGGAAATAAGCACAGCACCAGATTGGTCGCCGCTTTAATATTATGAATCCGTGACTCACGCCATGCCCAAATAGACGGACTGACATACTGCACACAAAACACGCCTTTTGGCTTTAGCTTTTTAGAGACTCTGAGATTAAAGTCAGGGGCATCAATACCGATGAACCAATCAATATTAGCGGATTTGAATGCGCTCAACAGCTCACGGCGGGCTTTAAGCAAATCAGGCAGTTGGCCCATCACTTCCACCAATCCCATCACGGCCAAACGCGACAAAGGAAAAATACTTTGCAACCCCTGCGCCTCCATCATGCTACCGCCCACACCTACCCAAACAATATCATCACGCAAGTTGTTCATTTGTTGCATAAAATCTGCACCCAAACTGTCACCTGATACTTCACCTGCGACGATACCTATCACTAATGGCGTCGATTTTAACTCAGGTGTCTGCTCTGTGAGTTCAGTATGTTTATCAGGCGTAGAAAAATCTGTCATGACAAGCTCTCGATGTTAAAAAATACAATGTTATAAAGAATAAAAAATAATTATTATGAAATAATACTTGGGAAATCTACACTAAAATATAGTGATTAATGAGTATTCTCAGCACGCACTATTTTAGCGTCCTCTCATTTATGTTGTCATCATACGTGACGATGATATAAATAGCTAAGTTAGCTGATAAAAGTGGCGTGATATACCTATGAAAAATGACTCAACATTTCGGTCATTTTTTCATTATGGATAAGAATATTAAGCAGAAATCTTACATCTATTACGCCCAATACAAGACTGATAATAACCAAGTATAACTAAGTTTTGTTTTTATCATTCCAGTTATGAGTCAATAAACTCGCCGACTACCCTTGTCAACAGCCTGTTTTGTCCGCATAATGATTATTCCTATAAATTAGCTAGACGATATAATCA
Source organism: Psychrobacter sp. TPE 89C (assembly GCF_055522395.1). Taxonomy (NCBI): domain Bacteria; kingdom Pseudomonadati; phylum Pseudomonadota; class Gammaproteobacteria; order Moraxellales; family Moraxellaceae; genus Psychrobacter; species Psychrobacter sp. TPE 89C. Next base: position 4,797 of record NZ_JBVFXW010000018.1, on the reverse strand, counting down.
TGACGACACCAGCTACCCATAATGCAGATATTGATGACGTGAACATTGAACAATTCATCCCCCTAATCACTCCAAACGAGCTCAAAACTGAGCTGCCTTTGTCAGAGAAAGCGTATGATACGGTTTTGAAAGGCCGTAATACTATCCAAGACATTTTGGATGGCAAAGATAAACGCTTATTTGTGGTCATTGGCCCTTGCTCTATCCATGATATCAAAGCCGCCCACGAATATGCCGATCGCTTAGCCATATTGGCAAAAGAAATCGAAGACAGCGTTTTCGTTGTGATGCGTGTCTATTTTGAAAAGCCGCGTACCACTGTCGGCTGGAAGGGTATGATTAATGACCCTGATATGAACGATAGCTTCGATATCGAAAAAGGTCTACGTACGGCCCGTAAACTGCTGATTGATCTGAACGAAAAAGGTTTGCCTTGTGCGACTGAAGCATTGGATCCAAATACGCCGCAGTACATGCAAGATTTGATTAGCTGGTCAGCGATTGGTGCACGTACCACTGAGAGCCAAACTCACCGCGAGATGAGCTCTGGTCTATCGTGCCCAGTTGGCTTCAAGAATGGTACTGATGGCGGCATGACAGTCGCAGTCAACGCTATGCAAGCTGTAAAAGCCGGCCATAGTTTCTTAGGTCTATCATCAGATGGCAAAGTCTCTATCATCAAATCTAAAGGCAACCCTTACGCGCACGTGGTATTGCGTGGCGGTAATGGCAAACCTAACTATGATCAAACGGCTGTCTCTGAAGTTGAAGATGCGCTGGCTGCAGGCAAAACCAGTAGCAAGATTATGATTGACTCAAGTCACGCCAACTCAGGTAAAGACCCATATCTACAGCCTATGGTCATCAAAAACGTCGCTGAGCAAATTCAGAACGGCAACAAATCTATCATCGGTATGATGATAGAGAGTCACCTAAAAGGCGGCAATCAAAAACTGACTGCTGATTTGAGCCAGCTTGAATATGGCAAATCTATCACTGATGGTTGTTTAGATTGGGACAGTACCGTCGTTGCGCTACACAACTTACGTGACATGGTAAAAGACGTATTGCCTAACCGCTAGTCGTCATTGGCTTATAGTTGATTACTATAAGCCAAGCATAAAAAATCCCGTCCGACATAATAATGTTGGACGGGATTTTTTATGCTTTCAATTCAGTCACAAGGTCATTTAACCTACTCGCTCGTTGCACCTAACACACTATTCAAACTCTCAAGCACATGCTTAGATGAGACTTGCTGCTGCAACTCAAGCAACTGATTGTGCGCCATCTGGCGATGTGATTCAGCCAACGTATTCCAACGTGCCAGCACTTGCAACAAACGCGAGGCCAAGACAGGATTGGCATCATCTAGCTTTCTGATCACACCTGTGTAGAGACTCAGCCCTTCTGCTGTCCACAACGCTGTTGGCTGTGACGTAAATGCGCTAATGACCGAGCGTACGCGATTGGGCGTATTCCAATCAAAATCAGTATGAGCAATCAACGACTCGATAGTATCAGCCGTGACCGTATCAGCGGACGCTTGCACACTAAACCATAAGTCAATAACCAAATCATTGCTGTTAAAGCGCTCATAAAAATCGGCTAAATAAGCATCAGCACTTGCCACTTGATGATTGACCATCACTTTTAGCGCACCGAAACGCTCGGTCATACAGCTGGCATTGTCATACTGCTGTTGTGCCCATACTGCTGCATCTTCAATTTTGGCCGTTAATGCCATGTCTAACACCACATTACGTAGCGCACGAGTACCACGTGCCTCAGGGCTATCTTCATAAGACTGCATCGGTAGCTGTTTATAAAGCTCTGCCCACTGATCTTTTAAGGTATCTGCTACCAGTTGGTACAAGCCTTCACGCTGCGCTTTCACCAACGCTGGATCGTAATCTTTGTGAATCGCAGACGCCAACTCTTGGGCTGATGGAATATCGAGCAAACGTGCTGCCAACATCGCATCTTCAGCTGCCAACTCAGGCAATGTCTGAGCCAGTGCGCTTAGATAGACGTCAGGACTACTCTTCGAGCTTTGGCCTTGTAGCAGGATACGATTTACGAGCATCTGCGTTACTTGCCAGCGATTAAAACCATTGGTTTCATGTTTGAGCAAAAACGCCAAGTCTTCATCTTGATAATCATAATTAAGCTGTACTGGCGCACTGAAATCACGCAGCAACGAGACTACTGGCTCACTAGTCACATTTTCAAAGGTAAATAACTGTGTTGCTTGATCGAGCAATAACATACGTTCGTCGATGATGTCACCGGAGTCTTGATCAAATAGCGCAGTCGCTACCGGAATCGGCAATGGTTTTGGTGCATCAAAGCCACTGACATGGCGAGTTTGCTGACTCAGCGTAATGGTTAGGGTTTGTGCTGCACTGTCATAGCTTTGATGGCCAGAGACCACTGGTGTACCTGGCTGACGATACCAATCTATGAAGTTTTCAATCTTGCTATCAGTGATACTCAGCGCAGATAAGAAGTCCTCAACTGTCACTGCCTGCCCATCATAACGGCGGAAATACTCATCAGTACCTTTGCGGAAATCATCAGGCCCTAACGTATTCGCAATCATACGGACAATTTCAGCACCTTTTTCATAGACAGTCGTCGTATAAAAGTTATTGATCTCAACGAAACTCTCAGGACGCACAGGATGTGCAAGCGGCCCTGCATCTTCTGCAAACTGATGCGCACGCAATGTCGCGACATCGTCGATACGCTGTACAGCACGCGACTGCTGATCCGCTGAGAACGATTGGTCACGGTAAACGGTAAAGCCTTCTTTTAGACACAGCTGGAACCAGTCACGGCAGGTGATGCGATTGCCTGTCCAGTTATGAAAATACTCATGGGCGATGATGGCCTTGACACTGAAGCTACGTGAGTCAGTCGTTGTCTCTGGGCTAGACAATACGCAGGCCGTATTAAAGATATTTAGACCTTTGTTTTCCATCGCGCCCATATTAAATTGGCTGACAGCAACGATCATATAACGATCTAAATCGTATGGTCGGCCATAATTGACCTCATCCCACTCCATGGCGTCTTTTAGCGCTTGCATACCGACATCGCACTTATCGATATCGGCAGATTTGGCATACACTTCAAGCTTGACGTCTCGACCTTCGCTTGTCGTATAAGAGTCCGTTAGTACGTCTAAGTCAGCGACGACACAGGCAAACAGATAGCTTGGTTTGTTAGTCGGATCATGCCAGATTGCATAATGGCGGTCTGGCGCATCTACCAATTCACCAGACTCAACCAAATTACCATTGGCCAACAGCGTTGGGTAGCGCTTATCTGCTTCTAGACGTGTGGTAAATATCGCTAGCACATCGGGACGATCTGGATAAAAGGTAATTTTGCGAAAGCCTTCAGGCTCACATTGGGTAACAAACATGGTATCCTCACCACTACCTGCCATATATAGACCTTCAAGGGCAGTATTGGTCTGCGGGCAGATACGTACTTGGATCTCTAAAACAACCTCATCAGGTGCATTCGATATTGTCAGCTTACCAGCGTCTTGCTGATATTGCTCTCCAGTCAGTGTCTCACCATTCATGCTAATAGCAAGCAGCTCTAACGCTTCACCAAATAATACGATATCTCCTGCGGCTTGACGTACCATTTTTAGCGTACTGTCTACCTGCGCAAACTCTTCAAACAACTTAATATTTAAATCAACTGTTTCAACATCGAAGCTTGGTTTTTTATAGTCCTTTAGGTTAATTTTACTCGGTGCTTGAGGTGGCACGTCTGGCATATCAGCATTGATGATTTGAGCATCAGTTTCAGCAGTAGACATATAAATCCCTATTCTTTTTTATGATATAAATATACGAATGGTATTGGTACAAGGAGCTTGTTAGACTTATAACTAAATTGACCTGAACGGCCAAATTTCAAGTGCAGGTCTAAAGATTATAGCATCCAGAAGAAATGCAGATGTATATGTGGTACTTCAAGCTAGGTTAAGACCACTTGTGTTAATCAATCATTGGATAATGATGCTTAAAATGATTTAATAGATTCACTACTGATCACTATTCAATTAATGGCCTATCATATGACAAAGCATACTGCCCGTCGTTCAGACATTACTTTACCATTACTTATAGGTTACGTTGATGCCCTACTACCATCATTAGTGACGCAAGAAGACACACCGGAAATGATTGAACAGCTCAATGATATCACTGAGTTATTATGGGTGGTACAAGACAAAAATGCACGCATGGCATTAAAGACAAAACTAAAAGAATATCTCAGTAATAAAAACAGCAAGAATGAAATGGAACAGGTTGAAGCGCTACAGATAGTAACGTTATCAGAGCTTACACAGCAGCAACTGCCTGAACGGTATGAGCTCGCTTGTTTTTGGTTACCTGCATTGTCATCCGAGCTCCTACAGCAATATATTCCATTACTCATGCGCTATCGTGACCTGTATGCTGCGCACCTACTTATCGCACTTGAGAGCAGTATAAATCTACAAGCTTATGGCTTTACACCATTTGATATTTTGAATGAGCAACCTTCAGATATTAGCTTAATGGACCAAAAAAATTCGCCTGTAGCAACAACAGCCACTCTCTGGCAGTTTAATTTATATGACTATAAACAGCTACCAAATTGGCTCAATGCTGACTACTGGGCCAACCCTGAAAACTGGGGCAAGCATCGGTGGTAGTAAGCCTCATATCTATATGTAAATTCTAGAATTATTTACAGTAAAACTAATTACATAAAGTAACATTTAGTATA
>NZ_JBVFXW010000017.1:0-57566 GCF_055522395.1 Psychrobacter sp. TPE 89C | reverse complement strand
TTTTATTAAAAAATATTGAATAATTTTAATATGTCTATATTATTGGATATATGGAAATAAATAATGCTATCGCAAGCTTTGCTGCGCTCTCTCAAGATACTCGTTTAAAAGCCTTTAGGTTGCTTGTCAGTCAAGAGCCTGAGGGCCTGCCTGCGGGTGAAATTGCCCGTCAATTATCCGTACCACATAACACCATGTCAGCGCATCTATCAGTGCTGGCGCGAGCAGGGTGGGTGGTTTCGCAACGCCAAAGCCGACAGATTATCTATCGTGCTTCGCTATCGCACATGGAAGCTGCCGTTCAGTTTCTATTGCAAGACTGCTGCGCGGGCCATCCAGAATTGTGTGCGTCCCTTATGGACAGTCTAAGTGGATGTGGGGTCGTTAATACTAATGACTCAAACAGCAAGTAAGATAACTCTTAAGACTATATTCAAATAATATATCCAGAGTTCAAAAACATATTCAGACAATAAGTGAAATCACTATGACATCATTAATTTTTCATAATCCCAAATGTGGAACCTCTCGTAATACCTTAGCCATTATGCATGCGTCAGGTGAGCATCCTGAAGTGGTCGAGTATCTCAAAACTCCACCAGCCCGTGAATACTTGGTAGAGCTATTGGCAAAAATGAATATCACGCCACGAGAGCTATTACGAAGCAAAGAGTCCATCAACGATGAATTAGGATTAGACAATCCTGAATTATCTGATGATCAGATCATCGATGCGATGATTGCCCATCCTATTTTAATCAACCGTCCTGTAGTGCTCACCAATAAAGGCGCCGCGTTATGCCGTCCGTCAGAGCGAGTGTTTGAGTTGCTAGAGCATCCAGTGAGTAGTTTTACGAAAGAAGACGGGGAAGTCATTCATCATGGCAAATAATACAGCAGATTTGAATGTGGTCGATTTGGGTGATTTGCCCAATATTGATGCAGACAGTATACAGCCTATCGATATTGAAGCGTTGATTGGTCCAAATGATTCGCGCCATCCACCCAAGATATTGGTGCTATATGGCTCTCTACGCCAGCGCTCATTCTCTAGACTGGCAAGCGAGGAAGCGAGTCGGTTACTGCGCTGGTATGGTTGTGAGGTTCGGACATTTGACCCGACGGGCTTGCCACTGCCTGATGCTGCCGATGCAGATCATCCCAAAGTGCAAGAGCTGCGAGAGCTGGCACAGTGGTCAGAGGGTATGCTCTGGGTAAGTCCAGAACGGCATGGCAGCATGACCAGTATCATGAAAGCGCAAATTGACTGGATTCCACTGTCATTAGGTGGCGTCCGTCCGACCCAAGGTAAAACGTTAGCAGTCGTGCAAGTCAGCGGCGGTAGTCAAAGCTTCAACACGGTCAATCAGCTGCGTATCCTTGGTCGCTGGATGAGGATGATTACGATTCCTAACCAATCCTCTATTCCGAAGGCTTTTTTAGAATTTAACGACGATGATCGTATGGATAAATCTCCTTTGTATTTGCGTCTCGTTGATGTCTGTGAAGAGTTGGTGAAATTCACGTATCTAACTCGTGGACGCTCAGCCTATCTGACCGATCGCTACTCTGAACGGGTAGAGAGCACCGAAGAACTATCAAAACGCGTCAATCAAAAATCACTCTAATTCACTCTCTCATCATGTATTTTTTAATACGGCTTCTTATAATAATTGAGCTTAGAAAGGTTACTCGATGATCGCATTGACTATATTTATCGTCACGTTAATTTTAGTGATCTGGCAACCTAAAGGACTGGGTATTGGCTGGAGCGCAATGGGTGGTGCATTGATCGCCTTAGTATTTGGCGTAGTACAGCTTTCCGATATCGGGGTTGTGTGGGACATTGTTTGGGATGCAACTTTTACCTTTGTCGCACTTATTATTATCTCTCTTATCTTAGATAGAGCTGGATTTTTTGGTTGGGCAGCTTTGCATGTGGCTCGATTGGGCAATGGGCAAGGAAGATTGCTGTTTCCTATGATTGTAATCTTAGGCGCGTTTATTTCTGCCTTCTTTGCCAACGATGGGGCAGCATTACTATTGACCCCGATTGTCATCGCTATCTTGCTGCGTCTTAAGTTCTCACCACCATCCGCTTTGGCTTTTATTATCGCAACAGGCTTTATTGCTGATACTGCAAGCCTACCGTTAGTGACATCCAATCTAGTCAATATCGTCAGTGCCAATTATTTTGACATTGGTTTTGGACGTTATGCGGCGGTCATGGTGCCGGTCAATATCGTTTCCGTCATCGCGACACTCGCTGTGTTATGGGGCGTCTATGCGCGGCACATTCCAAAACACTACTCTGTTGCTGAGCTGAGTGCGCCAGAGACCGCGATTGAAGATCCGCTCGTTTTTAAGGCGGCTTTTCCGCTTTTAGCATTACTACTCGTTGCTTACTTTACGACGGAATCATTAGGCATTGCTATCTCGTTTGTGACAGGCGTCGCTGCGCTGCTGCTAATGGCAATCGCAGGACGGTGGTGGCAAGGTGGACGCGGTGCAGTGGTTTCAGTATCCGATGTTTTGCGAAAAGCCCCTTGGCAAATCGTATTGTTTTCAATCGGTATGTACTTGGTAGTTTATGGTTTGGGTAATGCAGGCTTGACGGCCTATGGTGCTCAAATTTTAAATTGGCTAGGACAGCAGGGTGTGGTCATCGCAACATTAGGAACTGGATTTCTATCTGCTATTGTGGCATCTATCATGAATAATATGCCGTCCACCTTAGTTGGTGCGCTGGCTATCGATAGTGCGCAAGTACCAGATGCCACTCGTGAGCTTATGATTTATGCCAACATAATTGGCAATGATTTGGGGCCGAAATTTACGCCTATCGGTAGTCTGGCAACTTTATTGTGGCTGCATGTATTGGCAGAAAAAGACTATAAAATCAGCTGGGGACAGTACATGAAAATTGGGCTGATTATTACACCGCCCGTATTATTGGTCACGCTACTGGCCTTAGTCTTGTGGTTGCCTTATCTGTCTACATTTTAAAGGTTGAGTAAATCTCTTGTGATTAGCGTGGTTATTACGCTGACATCGATCAAACTCATCGGGTATAATAGCGGCGCATTTTACCTCTTTTATAATGACATAGTCGGTTAAAGATAATTTGGATATGAGGCAGGCGAGTGAAAGTGCTATAAGTGGTAGGCTAAGCGAGCCTAACGCCGTATCCAACTTATATAGAATTGACTGTCCGTTTATTTCCCAAGGATTTATGATGAGTGATCAGCAAGCACAAAAGCAAGCCGCAGCCAAAGCTGCTCTAAACTATGTCGAAGATGGCATGATACTGGGCGTAGGCACAGGTAGTACAGTTAATTGCTTGATTGAATTATTGCCGACAGTAAAGCTTGCTGGCGCAGTTGCTAGCTCACAGGTCACTGAAGACAAACTTCGTGCCCTTGGTATTGAGATCGTTGATTTAAACTTTGCTGGTACGCTTGATCTTTATATCGATGGTGCGGACGAAGTGAATGAGCATTTACAATTGATAAAAGGCGGTGGCGGCGCGCTTACTCGTGAAAAAATTGTGGCAGCAGCTTCTAATAAATTTATATGCATGGTTGATGAGAGTAAAAGTGTCGAGATGCTTGGACGTGAGTTCCCAGTACCGATTGAAGTATTACCACAAGCACGCTCTTATGTTGCACGCCAATTGGTGAGTCTAGGCGGCGAGCCAGTTTACCGTGAAGATTTCGTGACCGATTATGGAAACGTTATTTTAGACACCTATGATTTGGATGTGAGCAATCCAATAGAGCTTGAGCAAACGCTAAATAATATCGTAGGTGTGGTGTGTAATGGTATATTTGCTGCCAACCAAGCTGATGTATTGCTAAAAGCTGGTAGTAATGGGGTGACAACACTGACTCGTTAAAACTTTTTGCTCGTTACAAGACACTCATCCGTTAAAAACGCTATGGTAGCTTGTTATGTAGTAGCAATAAAAAGGCAGACCACAATCAATGTGGTCTGCCTTTTGTTTATTTACTCTTCGATAAATAACTTATAGCTATATTTTTTAGATTTTGATTTTGTCTTTTAACAAAAATTCCATTAATGCTTTTTGTGCATGCAAGCGGTTTTCTGCTTCATCCCATACCACTGAGCGTGGATCATCTAGCATATCATGAGAAATTTCCTCACCACGATGAGCAGGCAAGCAATGCATAAACACGACTTCGGGATCAGCTTTGTCTAGCAGTGATGGTGTTACCTGATAAGGTGCAAAACGACGGGCGCGGGTGTTTTGCTCTGACTCTTGTCCCATACTTGCCCATACATCGGTGACGATTAGGTTTGAGTCTTTTGCCGCATCTTGTACATTTTCGACGAGGCTGACGCAATGAGAGAAGCGTTCCATCAATTTAGGGTCTGGCTCAAAGCCATAAGGCGCTGCCACACGTAGCTCAAAACCAAACTGATTGGCCGCTTGCATAAATGATGAACACATATTATTGCCATCACCGACCCACGTTACAATCTTGTTTTCGATACTGCCGCGATGCTCATAATAGGTCTGCATATCAGCAAGCAACTGGCAAGGGTGGTACTCATCAGTTAGAGCGTTAATGATTGGAACGCTTGAGTATTCTGCAAAAGTCTCAACATTTTCGTGACCAAAGGTACGAATCATAATGATATCAACCATACTAGAGATCACACGAGCAGAGTCCTCTAGCGGCTCACCGCGTCCAAGCTGTGTGTCATTTGGCGACAAGAAGATAGCACTACCACCAAACTGGCCCATACCTGTTTCAAAAGAAATACGCGTGCGGGTTGAGGATTTTTCAAAAATCATACCCAGCGTACGACCAACAAAAGGCTGATATATCTCGCCAGCATGTTGCATCTTACGTAATTCGCTTGCGCGTTTGATAAGGGTTTCTAGTTCTTGTTTGGTTAAATCAGATAGGGTCAAAAAATGGCGCAAACTCATAGTAATCCTAGCAGTCGATCGCAGTCAGTGAAACGTTATCAGTCTTCAATAGCATCGCATCAGTGCGCATACTGGGGTGACAACAAACTTTTAGTATAGCGTAATTACTTCTAATGTAAACGCCCAATTTAGTCTGATTGTTCAGTCACTCCAGTACTCGGCAATTTCACCGTCGTATTATGATTATTAGGCTTGAACGCGCTTTGGACGTATGCTCAGGCGGCATAGCAGCTCATAGCTAATCGTACCCGCATGTGCAGCGACCTCATCAACGTGCGGTGCATCGCCCCATAGCATCACCTTACTGTCTAAAGCAATGTCTTCTGGCGCAGTACTGACATCAATGACAATCATATCCATTGCCACACGCCCAATGACCGAGCATCGATAGCTTTGATTATTGCTCGTGTCAATGACAGAGACATAAGCGTCATCGTTGACGACACGAGGGTAGCCATCTCCGTAGCCGATACTGACTAGAGCTGTTCTGGTGTCTTTTTGTGCGATCCAACGACTGCCATAACCAATAGCATGGTCTGCATTGACTGTCTGTAGAGCGATAATTTGCGCGCTAAAATCCATCGCTGGCTGTAAATCTAATGCTTGTGCGCTTTGATCAACGACAGGTGAGCTACCATATAAAATAATACCTGGACGTATCCAATCATAATGATGCTCTGAAAAATTGACGATACCAGCTGAATTACACAATGAACCCTTAATCTCAGCGCTAACAGTCTCTTGTAAAGTGTTTAAAACGTCTGAAAAACGTTGTATTTGCATCGCATTTAATGGATGAGTGCTGTTATCTGCATTGGCAAAATGTGTGGTGAGGATCAGTTGGTATCCAGCAGCATGAAGCTGTTTAGCGGCAGCAATTACACCCTCGGCATCGAAACCTAGGCGATTCATACCTGTATTGTATTTAATCCACACCACTCTAGTGGCACTACTAGCTGGTGGGATATTTTCCAATGCCCATTGCAACTGTGGCTCATGATGAATGACGCAGCTAATATCGCTATCAATGGCTTGCTGCCACTCATCAGCGGTAAACGCACCTTCGATCAAACCAATCGTTTTATTCCAACCTAATTGTCGTGCTTCTAGTGCTTCAGTTAAGGTGGCGACTCCAATACCATCTGCTTGCTGTAATGCTGGCAAAACTGCCGCTATCCCGTGTCCGTAAGCGTTGGATTTCACCATGGCCAGAACTTTAGAGTGTGGCGCCATTTTTTTAACTTGGTTGAGGTTATGAGTAATGGCTTTTGGTTTGATAGTGATAGTACGCATAATTGGCTTCTTTATTAGCAAAGTTATGAAGTGATAAAGCCAATGCTGCATCAATTGGATTGATGTGGCACTGGCTATGGTTACTGAGAGCTGTTTGTATTAAGTGTCTAAGGTTGAGCAAGCATAATATTTAAAGCTATGACTATTCATCATTCTCGAAACTGACGTTTTGATAGTATTCTGGCGTCAGATTGATAAAGCGAGTAAATTGTCCTTCAAAACCCAAACGTATGGTACCGATAGGGCCGTTACGCTGTTTACCAATGATAATTTCAGCCACACCCTTGTGATCTGAGTTCTCATTATAAACCTCATCGCGGTAGATGAACATAATCAAATCGGCATCCTGCTCAATCGCACCTGATTCACGCAAATCTGACATAATCGGACGTTTATTAGGACGGTTCTCTAGACTACGGTTAAGCTGAGACAGCGCAATCACTGGACATTCAAGTTCGCGTGCTAAGGCTTTTAGACTACGAGAAATCTCAGAGATTTCCCCAACACGGTTGCCATCTAGGTTTGGCACTTTCATCAACTGGAGATAATCGACTACGATAGCGCCAAGCTTGCCATCATGATTTTTGGCGATACGGCGACAGCGTGAACGCATCTCAGATGGTGGCAGAGCAGTACTATCATCGATATACAGGTGCTTAGATTGCAAATGCTGAATGGCATTCATCATCTTTGCCCATTCATCCTCATTCATTTGTCCAGAACGCAGATGCGTCTGATTAATCGCACCCCACGATGACAGTAAACGCATGACGATAGACTCTGCGGGCATCTCCATCGAAAATACCACGACTGGTAGGTCTTCGTTAAATAAAATGCCTTCTGCTAAGTTCATCGCAAAGGTAGTTTTACCCATCGAAGGACGCGCAGCGACGATAATTAAATCGCCTGCCTGCAAACCCTGTGTTTTATTATTTAGTTCAGCGAACGGCGTTTGCAAACCAATCATGCCATCTGGATTGGATTTAAGCTCTTGAATTTTATCGATGACGTTGGTCAACACCGAGGTAATGCCGACAGGGCCACGCTGTTCAGCGCGTTTGTTGTGTTGCTCATTAATACTAAATATCTTGCCTTCGACACTGTCTAAGATGTCACTAACGCTTTGGTCTTTCGGGTTATAAGCCAAAGTCAACATGTCATTGCCAGTGGTAATCAGCTGACGTAACGTTGATAGTTCACGTACACGCTGCGCGTAGGCCGTGAGGTTGAATAAGGTAGCAGGGCTTTGGCTCAAAATATCTGCCAAGTAACTGTCACCACCTGCACCTTTGAGTAGTTTCTGTGCTTCCAACCAGTCATGCACCATGACCGTGTCATAAGGCTCATTGACCGCTGCCAAATGGGCAATCGCATCAAAGATGTATTGATGGCGTCCAGCATAAAAGTCGTCTTTGGTAACGATATCGGCAATCTTGTCATACGCCTCTTCGATACTCATCAAAGAGGCAAGCAACGCCTTTTCAATATCGATATTGTGCGGCGGTGTTTGATTGAGCAAGTCGTCGTTTTTTTCGGTATCTGCCATGAGTGCCTAATGTATCAAGAGTCGGTATGAAAGAGGGTGTAAATAGATATTTAATATAAGTGTTTGATGATTGGCAATAATACAGCAAAGCAAATGCGGTGTGCTGCTACGATACAACACAAAATGCAGTCTCACGCTTGCCAGTAAATGCTACAATCAGATGCGAAAGTTTAACACATTATGGGCTTTTTTTAGACGGGTACGGCAACTAAATCTGAAGCTATTAGGGTTGATAGCTGAAGAGATGAATTGCAGTTCTGAGATATAAAAACCAGTGTATTTAACTATAAAAACAATAAAATCAGATGTTTAATTAAAATATGAGACTATTTTTATGATGCAAAATAAATTACCGTTATTAATCACGACAGGCGAACCTGCTGGCATTGGTATGGACGTCGTACTGCTACTAGCGACAGAAAATAAGTTGCAAGACTTTTTACGGCCAATTTGGGTAACTGCTGATGCAGACGCAATGAAAAAGCGTGCAAAAGAGCTTACCACTGCTGGTGTCTTAAAAGTTTGCCCATCTTGGCAGACTGTAGACGCACATATAGATGCCGATGATTTCTCAGAGCAAATGTCAACGAATACGACTCATAGTGATGATGCTTTCATCCTACTTAACACACCTTGCGCAGCACCAGTCATTTCTGGACAAATTAATACTAGCAACTCGATCATGGTTGCCCACCAATTGGATATTGCGCATAAGCTAGCATTCAATAAAACAGTCGCTGCTATCATTACCGGCCCATTGCAAAAGTCCGCACTCATTGACGCAGACATTAAGTTATTAGATGGCACCATGTTTAGCGGTCATACCGAGTTTTTTATGCAGCAAAGTGGCTGTGAAAAAGTAGTGATGATGCTTGCCAATCAAGCGATGAAAGTCGCACTTGTCACGACTCATTTAGCATTAAAAGACATACCAGCAGCTATCACTACCGACAATGTACGCCAAACGGTGCAGATTGTCATCGATGATATGCGAGAGAAATTTGGCTTAACGCAGCCTCGAATTTTAGTTTGTGGGCTTAATCCACATGCAGGCGAGGGCGGCCATCTAGGTATGGAAGAGATTGAGGTTATCAACCCAGTGTTGCACGAGTTTATTGAGGCAGGCGTTAATATATCAGAGGCAATGCCAGCGGATACGTTATTTACCCCAAGGCATTTAGCAAACTGTGATGCGGTGATTGCTATGTATCATGACCAAGGTTTGCCAGTGCTCAAATCACACGGCTTTGGCGATACGGTTAATCTGACCTTAGGGTTGCCTTATATTCGCACCTCGGTTGATCATGGTACAGCACTTGATTTGGCAGGGCGAGGAGGTGCAAGTGCAACTAGCTTATATCAAGCGCTGCTCATGGCCAATGAGATGGCGGATAAATCACTTATTGAAAAACCTCTTGCATAAGTCGGTATTGTAGCGAGAGTTGTTACGCAGTATTGGGTAAGCTGACCGTCGATAATGCTTATTTATGAAGTATTAAATAGGACCTATTTTAAGTGGTCTATTAATAGGTTTGAGAGGTGAACTAGACTAGTTTCGTTGGGGGTATGCCTTAATAAATGACTTCGAAAAATCATCCTATTTTCACACTTGGTCCATATTTGTACTGCTCGTCCATAGCAAGCATTTTCTGCACTACTTCGAAATCATCTATTCCAGAAAAAACATATCTTTCTGATTGTGCGACTTGCAAACTATTTAAATGTTTTAGCTTCTCATCTTGTATAAGGTACGAGGTGCCATCTTCAAAGCTTTTTGCCATTTCTATACATGAATTTAGGTTTTTCACCGCTTGTAAAAACTCAGTCTCAGTTTGATTTGCCTTATCTAGAACCAACTTCTTTTGAGATGCATTTAATTTATTGAAAACGTCTAATATTTTAGGTCGACTTGATATCTCCGCTGCTTGTTGGGCTTTCAGCTTAGAAATCGAAGGACAAATTAAACCTAATGTAATAGTAGATGATAGTGGAATATAAATCTCTATGCCTTCAAGGGCAATGCCTAAGGTGCCATATAGCCCCATATTAATACTGTTGTATAGTGTGACTGGATTATCAGATATGAAAAATGGGTTTTCTTTCGTTGTCTCAAAAAGTATCCAGGATTTTTTTAAAAGAATTGATATTACTTCTGCTTGGCTTACTATTCCATCGAGAAAAACATTTTTACGATCGCTTGACCCTTCCGCTCCAAATCCAGTCTCTACTTTCTCACCCGAAGGATTCATTTGTGTGAGACGTGCATCAAGAGTGCTAGCAATACGCTCTATTAACTGCAAACGTGTGTTTGTCCTTGATTGCTGTACAGCTATAAATTCGGCGATTATGTACATGTTTTTTTCAGACAACCAATGAATATTCTGCTCTTCAACTATTTTTTTAATTAACGGAGCTGCTTGATCTTCATATATACCAAGAACGGGCTCCAAACTTATCGAATCAGGATGATCTACAAAGTTATAAAATGAATTCATTGTGGTTGCATTAAATACAGTTTGTTCAAAGCGTTTTTCATTTAATTTATCGAAAGTAAACAACCTATTTCTCTTGCCACCTGTCTCAAAACTAAACTTATCCAATAAAAATCGGGGTACGGTATGCTGCTTCTTAACATCAGTAGTCATTTTCAAAGTTTTATCCCTTAGTGTATTAAAATTACACAATTATTTAGCGTTCTATATTTTTATTAAAAAGCATGCTGCATAAGAAAACTATATCGCAAATCCTATCTAGAATAGTTGATATTGAGTTCGAGAAGCTGAAATTCTATACACTCAGAAGTATATAGGTACTGCAACAGCCTAATATTCAAGTCTTACTAGGAAACACTTTTGTTCCTATAAGAGACGTTATGACACATGACGTCGGGTATAAGACGTCACTGTATCTGTTGCGATAAAGTATGGGTAGCTTATCGATAATAATGTTTCAACAATACAGCCTAATTCTGAGCTGTGGTATAATTCATCATTATATAATTGGCATATTATTGCCATTATCGCCCATTTATCTTTTATACATTAAGACTCTTCTATGTCCAAAACTCCGTTTGATGCTCAATCTATTTCCAACAGCCTACGTGCTGTTAAACACCAACCGCGTAAGCGCTTTGGTCAAAACTTTTTGCATGATGGCAGCGTCATTCGCGAAATCGTTGAAAGCATTCGTCTCGAGCGCGATGACAACCTAATTGAGATCGGGCCGGGAATGGGTGCGTTGACTGAGCCACTATTGGCAGAGGTTGATGCAATGACCGTAGTAGAGTTGGATCGTGATTTGGCAGACAGTTTGCGTATCCGTATTGGTGCCAACAGTCATCCGAATTTTGAGATTATCAAAGACAACGCGATGCATGTGGACTATCGCGAGCTTTATAGTCCTGAGCGTGGCAAGCTACGTGTGGTCGGTAACCTGCCATATAACATCTCTACCCCGATACTTTTCCATTTACTCAGCTATGCCGATGTGATTCAAGACATGCACTTCATGTTGCAAAAGGAAGTGGTTGAGCGCATCACTGCTGATGTTGGTAGCAAAACTTATGGTCGCTTATCAGTCATTATGCAATATCACTGCGGTACAGATTATCTATTGACCGTACCACGTGGCGCTTTTAATCCGCCACCAAAAGTAACCAGTGCTGTATTTCGTCTGACGCCGCATATTACTAAACCAGTCGTGGCAGAAGATGAAGAATATTTTGCGATTGTCGTACGCGAAACCTTTAACCATCGTCGTAAGACACTACGTGCGATTTTTAAGAAATCTACGCTATTGCCAACGTTGAGCGAAGAAGATTTTGCTGCTTGTGCTATTGACCCACAAGCGCGTCCTGAAGTCTTAAGTGTGAAAGATTTTGTCAATTTGAGCAATCAGGCACGCAAAGTAGAAGGTTAATTCAATCTATTATTGAACACCTCTCAAAATACTCACATAAAATTATTCACCTAAAACTATTGATATAAGAGTACTCACTTAAGAATGCTCACTTAAGAGTGCTCATATATAAATTCATATCTAAAAAGCATAGAGGTACTATGAGTTTTCGTCACCAGTATGTCATTGGAGACCTGCAAGGCTGCTATGCTGCTTATCTTAAATTACTTGAAACCTTGAATTTTGATCCAGCCCAAGACAAGCTATGGTTTGCTGGTGACCTGGTAGCACGTGGTGAGGATTCATTAAGTACGTTGCGTCATATCAAGGCGCTATGTGAGAAAGGAGCGGCAGCAACAGTCCTTGGTAATCATGATATCAATTTGATTGCTGTCTGGCGCGGCGCGGCGAAGCTCAAAAAGAAGGATAAGACAGCGCCTATTTTTGCCGCTGATGATTGTGATGAGTTGCTTGAGTGGTTACGGCATCAGCCGCTATTGGCTTACCCTGATGAACAGACCGTACTGGTGCATGCTGGTATTCCACCGCATTGGAGTATCGATGAAGCAGCAGGCTATGCACAACAAGTAGAAGCGCAATTACAAAGCAGCTTATGGCAACTTGATCGCTTATTACCGAATTTGTATCGCAAGTCAGCTGATGATTGGCAGCCAGATATCAATGGCTTTACTAAAATGCGCGCTATCACTAACTATTTTACGCGTATGCGTCTATGTAAACAGGATGGCACGCTTGAGTTTGGTTTTTCAGCAGGTTTGGATGAATTGATGCCGGAAGGTTTTTTACCATGGTTTGAATGGCAAGTACCACGGACGCGTAAGATACTATTTGGACATTGGGCTGCGCTAAAAGGTGAGGTTGATTTGCCACATGCACGTGCACTCGACGGTGGCTGCGTGTGGGGCAATTGTCTATTGGCTTATCATCTCAGTGACGGTCAAGTAATAACGTCAAGCGAGCAATGCCTGAGTTCATAATGAGGGCTATAGCTGAGCTTGATATACAAGGCTAGATAAGTGGTCTGTTATAAATGATTCCATTATAACGGTCTATTTTAAGTAGTCTGTTAATCGGTTTGAGGGGTGAATTAGATGGTTTCGCTGGGGTGTAGTCAAAATAACAGATACTAGAGTGCTTTTACCATTCTAATATCTGTTATTTTGGTGTTTTCATATAGTTCTTCATCATATTGCCCGTCAGACTCGAAACCAAATTTTTCATAGAAACTAATTGCAGATAGATTAGTTTTTAACACCCATAAAGATAGACTGGAGCAGCTATTACATTGAGAAGCAACAATTAGGGCTGATTCCATTAACTTAGTACCTATTCCTAAATTTTGGTATTGTGGTAAGAGATACAAAGTGGTTATTTCGCACTCGTGATCTTTTTTAAAGTAAGAAATAAACCCTACAGCGGTATTCTCAGTATTATATGCTATCCATGTATTCACACCAGAGCTAGATAATACCTTCCCCCACATTTCTATTTTTTGAGACAAGTTATTTTCTTTGTCTCTATACGTTTCGGGTAAAAGGTTCGAATACGTAGCATTCCAACTTTCAAAGTGTATATTAGCAATATCTGATACATCGTTCTGGTCTGCCTTCCGTATATAAAACATGTGGCACTCCATATTTAAGTATTAGGGTAATACCACAGCGTAGCAAAATGCATCATCTGAGGTCTCATCTGATTGGTACGTAGATAAGGAAATATCTTGGCTGTCAGGATAATGTTTTAAAATTAATTCAATTTTATCAATAATACAATCTTCCGAATCTGTCATCTCCCCGTTGTACACAGCTTGTTTAAAGCTTTCACCTTCATGTAGTTTAATTTTATACTTACTTTCTATTTCTCGTAGTTTTGAAAAAATACTCATATTTGATCCACGTTTTTAATATTATTTAGATAATCATTGTATAGGCTTTTTTGTGTTCAAATAAACCTATAGTTCGATGCATGTGTAGCGCACCGAATTATAGGCTAATTCTTTATCAACCCATTATTATCATCAGTTTTTAATGCTGGTACACGTTCTTGTATTGCATGATAGAACCTGTCTTTGTCTTTTGGTGATATCACTATGCTACCACCTTCATATCTTATCTCAATCCTATCTAAAGACAGTGCTGGAGCAGATAAAGTACTGCTGGTAGGAGTGATATTTGTAATATCTTCTAATGAAATGCTCTGAGTAGAAAAACCATTTTTCACTAACAATGTGTCAGCTGTCAAAGTGTACTTTATATTAAAAAACAGTACCAATAGCAGTAACGCAGTTGGTATGGTAAAAAGGCTAATAAATATTATTCTTTTAATAGAACTATTGTTATACATCCATTCCCATACAGGCACCAAAACGAGTAGTAAGCTAGAACCCAATATTAAAAACGCCAACCAAAAATCAATCTTTGATGTGAATACAGTACTTATCATAATTTGTTAGCAGAAAGCCTTTAGTTAATATTTATGTTCGAATAGCTCATTTCATGTACACCGCGAAGTACACTTAGACTGTTTCAGTGAGTTAAAACGCTGATACCATTAGCTTACAGCCACAAGTTCAAATCCTCATTAGCGCACCGAACCAGTAAAAACACCTGATTGGTTCGCTATAGATATACGCCAGTCATACAACCAATTAAGATAATATTTTGAGTTATCCAAAGCTTTTGAGTAAATCTAACCACTCACTTATTATATTAGCGGGTTGATAAATTTCGACTTTCTCTTTACCTCTTAAGCTGATAGTTTTTCTCTGCTCATCATTCTTCATCAAACCAATCAACGCTGAAGCAAGTTGGCCAATATCATTTTTAGGAACTAAAATAGAGCCTGTACCTTTTAAAACTTCTGCGGGGCCAGGTCCACAATCGAAACTAACAATAGGGAGGCCAAAAGCTAAAGCCTCAGTCAAAACCATACCAAACCCTTCTGCGCGAGAGCTCAGGCAAAATATCTCTGCCTCCCTATAGTAGTGACCCACATTATCAGTCGCACCGACCAGTTCCACACTCTCAGTTATTTGGTTTGCTTCAATAAACTCAGTTAGCTTTGCTCTTTCTTCACCCTCACCAACTATTTTTAATGTCCACTCTGGCATCATTGTAGTTACCTGAAGCCAAGCTTCAAGTAATAAGTCAAACCCTTTTTCTCTATGTAGACGACCAACCGCCAATACTATTTTTTTATTTTCCTCAATATATTCTTGAATAGGAAACGGACAAGGATTGGCAATAGCGATTATTTGTGATTTATGACGAGTATTTTTTAGCCAATATTCCTTATCTCTTTCGGTTAAAGTAACCACTGAGTCACAATATCGTGCCGCTAAATGTCTGACGACAGAGCTTCTACTGATACCTTCATTAGGATCAAAGTTAAAATGCTCCCAGCCTATATGCTTTACTTTCAAGCCTAAAGTCGCGGGTAAAGTATATGGAATAGACTTTGTGTCTACTGCCATTATTATGTCAGCACGCTCTGCTTTTAACAGCTTTCTTATTTTATAAATAGCATTAAGCGTATGACCTAACTTGACGCGGGGAGAACCCGATAGTGAAATTATTTTAATATCTTCATTTAGAGGAAAGAAAGGTGTATCACAAGGTCCAATACTAGCTAATATTATTTCATGGCCCACCTCAGATAGACCATTAGCAATCATAGAACCTACGCGTTCAACACCAGCGCCCTTATTAAGGCCATAAAACAACACCATTAAAATTTTCAAATCGATTGCCTTGCTTGTTAGGGTCTGTTGAACATGTACATATTAGGGCTACTGATGGTTCTGGTTCGGCTGACTCATGTTGTCAAAGCCGACAGAGATATGCCATCATTTTATACGAAGCGGTTAACTATGGTGACTTGATAAGATTTAGGTGGTGAGAGCAATGACGTATCAAATAATATGGTTAGCCATCTCATTAGCCATAAGATCAGTAGTTAACCAAGTATAAAGCCACCCAAACCATCCTATTAATTAGGCAGTTTTGGCGGCTTTTTTGGTTTTGGCAGAGGTGTCTTTGCATCGCCTGCTGCTTTACTATCAGGATCTACATGATGTGGTTCTTTGCTGATATCGCTGTTAGCATCGTAATCATGATTGTTCGGCATTTTGTCCGTTTGATTATACTGAATATCATTGGTGTAGGGCATGCTATTGAGCTCTTCATCCATTAAGCCATCGTCAAGGTCTACAGTTTGGTGAGAAGGGGCATGAGCTTGCGTATGATCGCCCTCAGGTTGATTGTCATAATATATATCAGTGTTTGTTTGAGGATACTGAGCATTACCTTGTTTAGACTCAGGTAAAATTCTGACATCAGACAAGCGTCGTACGACATAATTGCTTGGTAAATGTTTGCCATTTTTTTGCGCTGAGGTATCGTCAAATATCATATGCCCTTGGCTGTCGATACGTGCGTATTTCATTGGCTTATCACGTGGCCAGAAAAAGTCAGAAGGATGGCTAATAATATGACCGAACACCAATTTTGTTAGGCGACTCCATTCAAAGAAACGAACTTCTTTAGAGCGTAATGCAACAAACAGTGCCAGTGAAAAACTGACCAATAAGTTGACGATACCAATAAGCGCCACGCCAAGCATTGAGACTAAGATAACGCTCCAACTTATCTCATCGGCAGATATGTTAAATAAACCATGTGCCAAGTTCGCCGAGGCAAACGCAATATGGCGAATATCAATTGGCAAGCCAAATATAAAGCCAATTGTCGCAGTACTACCTAAGAACACACCGAATAAAAAGTTACCCATGATGGCACCCAAATTGGCTTCTATAAAGCCACCAAGGCGCTGAAGCCATGATTTCGGTAGTATGTACATGAGTAGTTTATGGCGTTGGATACGGGCACCTATATTATTGTACACCGCTAAATTGTCATAATAACCAGCAATCAAACCCGATAAAAATAAGTACACACCAGCAATCGCAGCATGGGGCAGTGCCAGCGAATGAAAGGGGTCTAGATCATGGAGTAGGTGACCCGCTTTTTCGGAGTCAATCATCGGTGTACCCGTATATTGCAGCCATGCAAAAGAGATAATGAGGGCAACGGGTATCGCTAGCATCACATTACCCATGATGGCAACAAACTGAGTACGTAAAATATCGACGACCAATTCTGATAATTTGGTCAGCTGATGGGATTTTTTACCAGAGCTTTCAGATATGGTAGAGGCAATAGCGGCCGCAGTCATGGCTGGCTGTTTAGTAGCAACGGTACCGCGGATGACATGGATGAAGACAAAGCCTAAACCATAAATCATACTGTTAACGAATGCTCGACCTATCGGAGCCAGTGCCAATTGATAAGCCAGTATTTTAATCGTGGCCATAAACGCAATGATAAAGCCACCAATAGAGGCTTTTTTGAACATCTTTCGGTAGCCAGACTTATCGGTGCTGATGTAATGCTCACCGACACGGCTAGCATTTTCTGTTACTTTACGAGAGAGTAGCTTGGTATTATTATCGATTAAATAACCAATACTATAGCGACGATTGGCAGTTGTAATCAGCGTTTGAATCAGATCAATCACCGCACGATCGCGCTTGTGATCGTCATCTGTGACCAGCTCCGTCAAGATGCGCATACGTTGTAAGCTTTGATCCAAACGCAGCATCATATTCGTCAGACGAATAGAGATACCAGTTTTGTAAATACGTTTGCGTACGGTGGCAACGATATCCTCACACTGCTCAATCATCACGAGTAAAGGCGCTGGATCAACCGCTTGTTCAGGGGTGATGTCCGTTAACGTGTCAAGTTCATGCGCTTTTCTGTATTCATTGACAAACAGGACCGCTTCTTGGTTTTGAGCCACAAAAGACGCTGAGTAATTCAACATCTGCGGGTAAGAGTCCATCAAATCAGGATGCAAGCCGATACCACTGATGCGATAAGACAAGATAATAATCGCATTCAAAATACTGTTTTTTACGGTGGCGACTAAGTCTAAATGCTTCTCTTCTACTTTAAGCAGCTCTATTAACGTATCCCATTTATCTTTTTCGATATTGGCAAGCCAACGTTCATCAGACTTTTTATCGAACAAGTAGCCAACCAACTCAACGACAGAGTCTTCTTGCGGTAGTATCGGCAAAAAACGATGGCCAACCAAACGGCGTAAGCTGTTAAAGAATCCTTGGTCTGACATGATGCCAGTATCAGTATACAAAGCGATTTGACGGTATTGAATGATTATCTTTAGGACGAAGCTAGAGAGTCCATCAGCATATTCTGGATGCTGACGAAGAATGTCAATAAGCGATTGAATATTTGCGTTGGCGAGGGCGGGCTCTTTATCATTTACCCGTAGCTCGTCTATTAAACGCTTTAGTACCGCGTTATCGGGTACATCACTTAAGGCAGTAATCTGCTGTAAAATGTGTTTCATTTCTGACACGTCATACCCTTTGTTATGATTATTTTGGTAGTTTTTATTATGTAATGGGTCACAGTAAGCGTTTTTCTAAAAATATGGCAACCTCTTTATTTGGTTAAAATAACGCTTTATTGTACGTCATTTTAATCTGAACCATTCACTGATAGTCACTTATTTTGTTAGCAATTATGATGAGAATCATTTTGGCACAAAAAAGGACAGCTCAATGTGACTGTCCTTTTTTAAGAGTGTTTTATATGATAATTACTTAGCTAGCAGGTACATTAAAGTAATCAAGATCAAAGTTCATCATCGGATCACTACCAGCTTGTACCATCTGTGCATGTGACTCGATACGTGGCAATATACGACCGACAAAATAATCAGCAAGCTTGGCTTTGTTGGTATAAAAATCACCTTCTTTGCCATTGGCCGCTTCGACCATCAGTGCAAACATGTACGAATATGCTAGGTAGCCAAAGGCATGCATATAATCAACGGCACAGCCATTGACTTCATTTTTACGCTCGCCAATATTACCAAGCACAGTCTGAGTCAATGCTTCGATCGTATCTGCAGCATCTAGTGTCGCTTGTTTGATACCATGATCTGCTTTCATATTACCGATAAAGTCACGAATTTCACCCAAGAAATTTGTGACATATTTGCCGTTATTACGAGCAACTTTACGGCCTAATAAATCAAGCGCTTGAATACCGTTGGTGCCTTCATAAATCTGTGCAATACGAGTATCACGTACAATTTGTTCCATACCCCATTCGCGGATATAGCCATGACCACCAAATACTTGCTGGCAATCAACGGTAGCTTCTAACGCTTTATCGGTCAAAAATGCTTTAGCCACTGGCGTGAGTAGGGCAACACGGGCAGAAGCCGCTTTTGCCAACTCAGGATCTGTACTAAATTTCTCTTCATCGAGGTTTTTCGCAACGTACATGGCAAAACAACGAGAAGCTTCGGTATTGGCTTTAGCATTCAGTAGCATACGGCGTACGTCAGCATGATGAATGATAGCATCAGCAGGTTTTTCTGGGCTTTGTAGTTGCGTATCGCTACGACCTTGACCACGATCATTGGCGTATAAAGCAGCGTTTTGATAGGCAAGCTCAGAACCGCCAAGGCCTTGTAGACCCATGGTGACACGTTCATAGTTCATCATAATAAACATTGAAGATAGGCCAGTGTTTTCTGAGCCAACCATCCAACCTTTAGCATTGTCAAAGTTCATGACACAAGTGGCTGATGCTTTGATGCCCATTTTATGTTCGATAGAACCCACTGCCAATGTGTTGCGCTCGCCTAAGCTGCCATCTTCGTTGACCAAGAATTTTGGTACCACAAACAATGAAATACCTTTTGAGCCTTCTGGCGCATTAGGTGTTTTTGCCAATACTAAATGAATGATATTGTCAGTCAGATCATGCTCACCACCAGTGATAAAGATTTTGGTACCAGAGATATCAAAGCTACCATCATCATTAGGCACAGCTTTGGTCTTGATGATACCCAGATCCGTACCAGCATGTGGCTCGGTCAAGCACATGGTACCTGACCATTCACCGTTATACATTTTTTCTAAGTAAGTCTGTTTTTGCTCTTCAGAGCCAGCAGCGTTCAAGCAAAGCGTCGCACCGACTGTCAGATTTGGATACAGTGCAAACGATTGGTTTGCAGTGAAAACCATTTCTTCAGTCAACATAGTGACCATTTTTGGGAAGCCTTGACCGCCGTACTCAGCGTTACCGCTTAAACCAACCCAGCCTGATTCAGCAAATTGCTTATAAGCTTCTTTGAATCCAGTTGGGGTAGTGACGACGCCGTCACCATGAAATGTTGCGCCTTCTTCATCACCACTGCGGTTGATAGGCAACAGAATGTTTTTTGACAGTTTTGCCATTTCTTCCAAAATCATATCGACGGTTTCTATGTCCACATGAGCTAAGTTTTCGTTATTTTGCCAAAATTTAGGTGCATTAAACACGTCATTTAAGATAAAGCGCATGTCATTAAGAGGGGCATTATAGACAGCCATAAACATTCCTTTGGTTCAAATGAGTAGAGTTAAGAGTATTAAAGTTATAGGTTGTTTTTCTAATGTAACCTGAGCGATTAATAATTAAAGTTTAACAAATAAGCTTGCGCGCGGGTGTATTTCTTCGTGAATCGTGCGTGCACCAAAAGTCAGTAGCGACTATTGTGATGCTGAACTACCTCTCAAGGGCTAAGACCGTCGTTGATATGAGATACTAAAGCGACTCACAAGGGCATAAAATAAATCGGCAACATACCGTTGTATGTTGCCGATCATATATCTTAGCTAATTTATAAAGTCTTCAATTAAAAAGCAAATTGATCGACGTCCATGCTCATATATGGCTCAACACCAGTACTGATACGCTGTACGTGAGTGGTGGTACGTGGCAATAATTTAGCAAAGTAGAATTGTGCGGTTTTTACTTTGGCATCATAGAATGCGGCTTCGCTAGTACCGTCTGCAATAGCAGTTTGTGCAACTAGTGCCATACGAGCCCATAAGTAAGCTAGTGTGACATAGCCACTGAAGTACATGTAATCAACCGCTGCACCGCCTACTGCTTCAGGGTTTTCAGTCGCTTGCATGCCGATACGTGCCGTTAGATTACCCCATTCTTTAAGGTGCTTGACAAGTGGACGAACAAATTGACCCATCTCGTCATTTTCTTTGTTATCTTCACAGAACTGTTGAATGATATTAACAAAGTTGCCAAGCAGTTTGCCTTGAGAGCCCAATACTTTACGACCTAATAAGTCAAGTGCTTGGATCTCAGTCGTCCCTTCGTATAGACAAGCGATACGAGTATCACGGACGTTTTGCTCCATACCCCATTCGCTCACAAAACCGTGACCACCATAAATCTGTATACCATGATTGGCGGCTTCTAAACCAGTTTCGGTCAAGAATGCTTTGGCAATTGGTGTCAATAGCGACAACATTTGATCAGCAAATTTAAGCTCTTCGCCTTCGCCTTTTGCGACGATATCCGCAAAATGTGAGAGGTAATAAACCAATGCACGGCCACCTTCAGCAAAGGCTTTTTCGGTCAATAGCATATTACGAACTGCTGGATGTACAATGATGGGATCAGCTACTTTTTCTGGTGCTTTAGTGCCTGAAAGCGAGCGCATGGCCAGACGATCTTTTGCATAGGTTAGTGAACCTTGGAACGCATACTCAGCAGCTGTTAGACCTTGAACAGCAGTACCGATACGGGCAACGTTCATAAAGGTAAACATGCACTGTAGGCCGCGGTTTTCTGGGCCAATTAGGTAACCTGTTGCACCATCGAAGTTGATGACACAAGTGGCAGAGGCTTTAATGCCCATTTTATGCTCGATAGAACCACAAACGACATTGTTACCTTCACCAACGCTACCATCTTCGTTCACCGTCATTTTAGGGACGATAAACAATGAGATACCTTTTGTGCCAGCAGGTGCGCCTGGTAGACGCGCTAATACAATGTGAATAATATTGTCAGTTAAATCATGCTCGCCGGCAGAGATAAAGATTTTTTGGCCAGTAATGCTATAGCTGCCATCTTCTTTAGGCTCAGCTTTAGTACGGATGATACCCAAATCAGAACCCGCATGCGCTTCAGTCAGACACATTGTACCTGACCATTCGCCACTGATCATTTTTTCTAGATAGGTTTGTTTCTGTGCATCAGTACCATGGTGCTCGATGGTTTGAATAGCACCATGTGATAGGCCAGGGTACATGGAGAATGACCAGTTGGCCGTACCAACCATTTCATTGATAACCGTTGATAATGAAAAAGGCATGTTTTGACCACCGAACTCTTCTTCGGCAGACAAAGCAGGGAAGCCAAGCTCACAGAACGCTTTGTACGCTTCTTTAAAACCTTTTGGCGTGGTAACAACACCATTATCAAAATGACAGCCTTCAGCATCACCGCTTTGGTTCAATGGTGATAGCTCATTTTCAGCGAAGCTTGCAGCCATTTCGAACAGGCTGTCCATTAATTCACGGTCAGCTTCCTGAAACGCAGGTAAAGTTTTATAGTGGCTTTCGCTATCAAGTAACTCATGCATTACGAATTGAATATCACGTAAGGGCGCTTTATATTGCATAACTTCCTGTCCTTTTTGGCATATAATCAATAATCGTCAAGAGTAGGTAGGTAGCTGCACTATTAGATAGCGCAAAAGTCCTGGTCACTTTAATCTGAACATCCTAAATAAATGCTAGGCTGTAATACAGATTGACTAAGTTATCGATTACATAAAATCGTATTGAAAAGAGTGGTGATTGTTAGAGTCGGCTTGAGGCTAGATAAGACCTAACAAATTCACTATAAAAGATAGGCTTTCACAGAAGATTATACAAGTTTGGTGACAGGACTGATAAGTCATGAACCTACCTTGCATCCGTTGTGTAATCGAAGCTAGGCGTTCAAGATAAAGACGAATAACCACATGAAATTATTAGTGATACTAAGTAAGTGACGCTCAATCAGGTTGGGTTATACCACACTGTACTGCTGAATTAACATATTGGTTGCAGAGTCAGCTGGCACGGGTCTGCTCAGCCAATAGCCTTGACCTTGCTTGCATCCCATTGCAAATAGTACGTCACGCTGCTCCTCGGTTTCGATACCTTCAGCGATAACGTGCATATTAAGCGCATTGCCCAAATCTAAAATCGCCTTGACAATCGCATGTTGGGTAGGATTTTTTTCAATATTAGAGATAAAGCTTTTGTCGATTTTAATAAAATCAAACGGATACTCTTGCAAGTAACTTAACGAGGCATAACCGGTGCCAAAATCATCTAAGGCCAGACAGACTCCCAACTCTTTGAGTAACTCCAATTGTTTTTTAACGTTGCTATGGCGCTGAATGAGAGAAGATTCAGTCACTTCAATATGCAGTTGATGTGCAGAAATATTGTGCTGCGTAAGGAGGCTGCTCACCATCTCAGAAAAATTAGGATGGCTAAACTCTGCAGCGTCAGCATTGATACAGACATGCTGACAAAATCCTTGCTTTTGCCAAATCGACAGTTGCTTGGCAATTTGAATAGCCATTTGTGAGAATAGCTCAAATGATAGCTTATGAGTGATAATGGCATCGATGAAGTGTACTGGGCTCAACAGTCCACGAGTCGGATGTTGCCAGCGTACCAATGCCTCAAAACCAGTGATGGCACCAGTCGCTAATTCAAATTTTGGCTGATAGTAAGGGATAAATTGACCTTCAGAGGCGGCGACTCTGAGTTCAGCCTCTAATTGCCAGCTATCAGCGGTGGCTTCATCGATAGCGGCATCATACCAACAGATATCATCACCACCCTGATTCTTGACGTAATGCAGCGCTTTTTCAGCTTTGGTTAACAGGCCTGTTAATCCTTCACCATCTTTAGGAAAGTAACTAACACCAATGGATACATGACAATATATCTTTGCTTCTGATTTATCTGGAGAGAAAGGACGTTCACACATTTGCATTAAGCTATCTAGCTGGTGACGAATGATATTGGCATCAGGACATTCGAATAATAAGGCAAAATCATCACCACCAAAATGGGAAAAACAATGCAAGTTATCGAGTTTGAGTTTTTTGACGCGTTTGACAAAACTGTTAATCAAATCGTTTATGCCATCAGGGCCTAGCAAGCTTGCAATGCTTCGATAACGGTCTATATTCAAACGTACGATGACGACTTCTTGGTAACTGTCTAATAGCAAGTCACTGACTTGACTCAAAAATACTTTACGGTTTGGCAGGCCTGTCACTTGGTCATAATTGAGTAAATGTGCCACTTGTTTTTTGTCTTTGATGGCAGAAGAAGTATCACGCAGCATGCCAATATAGTAAACAGTCTGTCCGATATAGAGTTTGCGATAAGTGATATGACAATCAACGATCTCTCCATAGCGATTGGCCATCGAAAAGTCATTTTCATAAAAACCATTAGTATCTAAGTGGCTAGTGATATCCGCTAAAATATCTCTTTCTTCTTTGGATAAAAATTCTGCCGCGTAGATACCGAGCGGTCGCCCAAGTAAAAATGACTCAGTGTAACCAATAGTCATCTCGTAACAGGCATTGACCGATAAATAGCGCAAATTGGCATCTAAGATGAATATAGCGTCATCAAGCTGTTCGCATAACTGCGCTAGTAACTGTTGTTTGTCTGCGATTGGCATAGCGGCGGCATTAGTCATAGTTAAACCCATAACGTCAAAGTTGAAGAATAAATAAGATTACATACATGCTCTTTCGGTCATTAATGACTCAAAGCATGTAATGTCGCTAACGCAACGACTGGTGCGGTTTCCGTACGTAATACTCTCGTGCCAATTTGCCAAGGATGAAAGCCGAGCTCTGATGCTTGCTGACATTCATCATCGCTGAGCCCGCCTTCAGGGCCAATCAATAGTTCAATATAAGGTACTGACTGCTTTAAGGTGACTGGTAACAATTCAGGCATCACGGGCTGTCCTAATGCTGGCACGCTCAACTGCATACGCAAATCAGCTGGCTGCTGTAGTCTTCGATAATAAGTGCCTTGACTAAGCGCAGCTACTATGGGGCTGACCGCCATTTCTTGTTCGCTATCTACTACCTTAAGTAACCAGTCATTGATAGAGATAGGTGCAAGAATGAGCGGCGGACGATTGAGGCCGCATTGCTCGCAGGCAGCAATAGCCACTTGCTGCCAATGTGCCAGTTTTTTCTCAACTTGTGCAGGTTTTAGGTTGACCTCACCATGATGGCTACTTAGTAATTGAATAGCCGTTACACCCAGCTCGGTTGACTTCTGAATCGCATAGTCCATGCGTTCAGCGCGACTCATTACCAGACCAATTTTAGTGAGTACTGATGCGCTACGATCATCCTCTATATGAGCCAATAGAGTGACAGTGGCGTGTTTTTTACTGATGGTCTGTAACTGTACTTGATACTCACCGCCAAATCCGTCGAATAAAACCCCTTTATCGCCAACATTTGCCCGTAATACGCGGCACCAATGATGAACGATGCTTTCTGTCAGTTCGACATTGGCACCTATAGGTAAAGTGCTAAGTCGAGGATAAGTTGCATCTTCTGCATTATCGGTGTCATTGCTGGTCGCATAAAAAAAACGTCGCACAGTTGCTTAGTCCTATAGTTTCAATAATAAGTTTTTTAAATATTTTAGCAGAATATCGTCAAAGTAGGTGAAGTTATTGCTGTTAGTACATTTAGCATAATGCTTATTAGTATAATTTTTATTGTAAGAAATATTAATTATTTCTGATTGTATCTAATAATCTTAAAAAGTCATTACCAAAAAAAACTGGCGTTCCGAAGAACGCCAGTTATTATGCAGTAAATTGAATAATAATTTACGTGGTTAACCCTAGCTCTTCAACCAAACGTTTGTTTGGTTCAACCTTGTTCATGCTATAAAAATGCATGGCAGGTACACCTTCGCTAATGAGACGCTCACATAAACGATACACCACATCAAAGCCAAATTCACGGATGGCCTTGCGGTCATCGCCAAAATCTGCCAATTGCTTACGTACATAACGTGGAATGTCAGCGCCACAGCTATCAGCAAAACGCATCAAATTGCTAGAATTAGTAATTGGCATAATGCCAGCGACCAACGGCTTAGCAACCGTATCAACACCGCGCTTTTCTAGGGTGTCGCGCAAGTATAGATAGCTATCAGCATTATAGAAGAACTGTGTAATCGCTGCATCCGCACCCGCTTGAAACTTATTGACCAAGTTGTCAATATCAGAATCGAAGCTACGGGCTTGTGGATGCATCTCAGGATAAGCGGCTACTTCGATACGAAAGTGATCACCTGAATGTTCACGAATAAACTTGACTAAGTCTAACGCAAACGGCAGCTCACCCATACCAACTTGACCTGACGGTAAGTCACCACGAAGCGCGACAATACGATTGATGCCTAAACTCTTGTAATGTGTCAATAGTTCAGCGATTTCGCTTTTATCATCGCCAATACAGGACATATGCGGAGCAACACCAGTATCACCGCGTGTGCATAATGCTTGCACAATATCTAAGGTGCGACTGCGGGTGGAACCACCAGCGCCATAAGTCACCGAAAAATAACTCGGTGACAGCTTGTTTAGCTCATCATAAGTACTCAGTAGCTTTTCGTGTCCCTGCTCAGTTTTTGCAGGGAAGAACTCAAAAGAGAACGCAGGCTTACTCACAGTCTGGCTCCTTTTAGTATTTATAAGCGTCAGGCTTGAATGGGCCTTCGACTGATACACCTAAGTATTCAGCTTGCTTTTCAGTCAGCTTGGTTAAAGTACCGTTAAAGCCTGCAACCATCGCAGCGGCTACTTCTTCGTCTAATTTCTTAGGCAATACTTTGACGTATAAGTTATCAGTACGCTTGTCTGCTGGCAGCTCAGCGAATTTTTCTTCGAACAAATACATTTGAGCCAATACTTGGTTAGCAAATGAGCCGTCCATCACGCGTGATGGGTGACCAGTGGCATTACCTAGATTAACTAGACGACCTTCAGCAAGCAAGATCAAATAATCGTTCTCATCGTCTGAGCGGAAGATTTGATGAACTTGTGGCTTAATCTCAACCCAGCGCCAGTTATCACGCATGAATTGGGTGTCAATTTCAGTATCAAAGTGACCGATGTTACAAACGACTGCACCAGGTTTCAGTGCAGCTAGCATATGACGATCACAAACATGGTAGTTACCAGTGGTGGTAACGATCATGTCAGTATCTTCAAGCAAACGCGTGTTGATGTTGTCAGCGCCGCCAGTGTTATCACCATTAATGTAAGGTGATAATACTTCAAAGCCGTCCATACATGCCTGCATGGCACAGATAGGATCAACTTCTGATACACGTACGATCATGCCTTCTTGACGTAAGCTTTGCGTAGAGCCTTTGCCCACATCGCCATAACCGATAACCAAAGCGCGGCGACCAGCAAGGAACATGTCGGTAGCGCGTTTGATAGCATCATTCAAGCTATGACGGCAGCCGTATTTGTTGTCGTTTTTAGACTTAGTAACGGCGTCGTTGACGTTGATTGCTGGTACTTTAAGTGTACCTTTGGCAAGCATCTCAACCAGACGATGTACACCAGTAGTGGTCTCTTCTGAGATACCATGAATGCTATCAAGCAGCTCAGCATAATCATTATGAATCAAAGCAGTTAAGTCACCGCCGTCATCCAAAATTAGGTTGGCATCCCAAAGCTTGCCTGACGCTTCGCCGCCCACGTGAACTTGTTGACGTAAGCACCACTCGTACTCTTCTTCTGTTTCGCCTTTCCAAGCATAAACAGAGATGCCAGCAGCAGCAATCGCAGCAGCAGCATGGTCTTGAGTTGAGAAGATATTACATGAGGTCCAGCGTACTTCAGCACCTAGCGCGACTAGTGTCTCGATAAGTACGGCAGTTTGGATGGTCATGTGGATACAGCCAGCGATTTTAGCGCCTTTAAGCGGCTGATCTGCTTCGTAGCGACGACGCAAACCCATTAGGGCAGGCATTTCAGCTTCGGCAAGGGTGATTTCACGGCGGCCGTAATCAGCAAGGCTAATGTCAGCGACTTTATAGTCAGTGAAAGAGGGATCGATCGTATGGGCAGATGGGGTGTTAGACACTGCGTCCATAATATGCTCCTATCAGTGGTTAATTTATGATAAAAAGAATAAAAACGCAGGTGCCGTTGTTTGCGCTGTGAGTGACCAAAAATAAGACACTCGACAGTTAACCGAGCCTAACATAATGATTGATTAGCATGGCTTTGAAGCCTAGATGCAATAATCAATTATTATGGCGCAACACCTCTCGGAGGGTGTCATTGTAATAGATGACAGGTAAAATGTCACCCATAAAAAAGACCATCAATCGATGGTCTCTTGTAACAGTAGAACAAATAACTTTAGTACCAGTTATAAGTTAATGAGGTGAAGAAGTTAGTGCCGTCAGTGTTATAGCCAATATCTGTTATATAACTTTCGTTAGTAATATTGTTTAGACGTGCTGTCATAGATAGGTTGTCAGTCAGTTCGTAGCTGCCACTGATATTTAGCAGTCCATAATTGTCTATAAATTGAGCGTCAGTATTGGTCATTCTGCTGTAATAGTCACCCACATATTGATACTCAGCACGAATATCCAAACTTGGCAGACGGTATCCGACGTATACCAATCCTTTATGTTCAGGACGATAGGGGAGATAGTTACCATCATTACTTCCGCCACTATTGTCTTCTGCCTGCTGGTAGTCATAGCTACCACCAAACAGGTAGTTATCAACAGTCCAATCTGATGTCAATGTTAAGCCTTTAATTTCGGCTTTATCGACGTTTTGAGTAGCCCCTGCATAAGGGTTGGCAGTTGTAGGAGTTGCGACATAACTGATTAAATCTTCAACATCATTATAATAGCCAGTCAAGCGTGTAGACTGTAATGGCGTACTGTATTCAACAAAAGCTTCATAGTTGTCGCTGGTTTCAGGTTTTAGATCAGGGTTGCCACCGTATCCAGGATATATATCATTGAAAGTAGGTGCGCGAAATCCTTTTGCATAGCTAGTACCAATACGCCAATCAGGATTAATATGGTAAGCACCGCCTAAGTTATAAGTCGTTTCATCACCGTATTGTGAGTTATCATCATAACGTAGGTTTGCTTGGGCATCGAATTGGTTGATATCAAATACGTAGCCAAAAAATGCACTGGTTACATCACGATCATCGATTTCATAGGCACTACTATCTAGGCTTTGGTTAAGGTATTCGATCCCATAAAAACCTTGACCAATCGAGAGCTGATGTTGACCTAGTAAACTTATTTGGTCTTGTTTGGTATCAAATACCCCGCCATATTGACTAGAAGAATCACTCTTATCAATTGAATGGCCATATTGTAGTTTCAATGAAGAACCTGGCATATAATTCCAATCTACATAAGCCTGAGCACTACCATTTTCTTGATCAGCATGCGCATTTTCATAGCTACCATCATCAAAATCGGTAGTAGACTTGCTATATAAAGCACTGGCGCCTGCTAGCCATTGATCGTTAATGCGTTGATTTAGAGCAATACTCACGTTGTCGCTCTCAAACCCGTCTTCATCTTTATTATAACCAGATGCACTGGGCAGTTTGGCGCTAATACCATCGCTTTCATTGTGACTGGCTGACAAACTCAGTGTGGTACCAGTAGAATTAAAAAATTGTGCACTAGCACCGTATAAGTATTGATCGTTTGAGCCAACACCAGCAGTAACCGACATACTGCTTTGATCTACATTACTACCTTTGGTGAATATTTGAATCACACCGCCCATCGCATCTGCACCATAAATACTAGAACCTGATGCACCATATAAAATTTCGATACGATCAATTTGGTCGGCAGGCAATAAGTTGAGTGCTGCACCACCATTACTAACAGAGCTATAGCGTATGCCATCAATCAATACTAAGATTTGTTTGCTATCGTAACCGCGCATATAAAAATTTGAGGTGGTACCCATGCCACCATTAGTATAATGACTGATACCAGGCTGCTGCTTCAATACTTCAAAGGCACTTTGCCCTTGATAATGTTTTAGCTCTTCACTATCGACCACGCGTGTCTGCGCAATAACATTACTAGTCTTAGTCGGTGTGCGGGTAGCTGTTACAACGATTTCATCGAGTTCAACTTCTGGTACTTCGTTGTTGCTTACGACAGTAGAATCCGTTGCTGCTGTTGCATTCAAAGAAAATACGCCAAGTGCGCTCAGAATACATAAGCGAAGATAGGCAGTCGAAGAAGAAGGTGGTAAAAACATAGTCAATTCCAAAGTAATCATATTAAGAAGTACAGAAATAAAAAATAACCATTTTGACGCTACTATGGTTAAAAATTACAAAAAGCAATAAGTGAGCAAAACTATGCTCATTATCTATAAAAATCACCACTTTATAAACCACTTTAACCTAATGTTTATTCACGCTAACATGAGTAACTTTCATGGTTAGTTGCTAATTATTCATTTGATAATCATTTCGGCTTTCAAATGGGCTGATATTCATGAGAGGTTTGAGCTAAATTAGTAAGTAATATCGTTAGGCAGTTATTGATATAGATAGCTACAAAAATGCGTAATCAAAAGCACTGCTGTGATAAATAATTGCTATTATAGTCAGGATTTCATTGTTCTCTGTTGTACTATTCATAAGCTAAGAGGTTTGTTTTGTCTACTAAGTATCGTCTGATTCCTAGCACCGAGTTATCTTCACCATACTCAATCATTAAAGTACCATTACTCGCGATGGTATTTTTACTTGTGCTGCTGTTGAGTTTGTTATGGCCAACTCATACCTTTGCAGCAGAAGCCAGTTCATTGGGTATTAGTGATAGTAGCAGTGAAGAGTCAGAAAAATCACCGCGACCAGACTCATTCGGGCGAGATACACCAAGGAATACGGTGCAAGGGTTTATCAGCGCCCTAGGTGAAAATGACTACCTGCTGGCGAGTAACTATCTAAATTTATCGAAGTCTGACAACCCAACGACCATCGTACGGCAATTTAAGCAAGCGCTAGATGCAGGTGGCCGTTTTCAGCCGGATTTGCAGCTGAGCAATACGCCTGAGGGTAACCTCACTGATCAGCTACCACCAAATCAAGAAAATGTGGGTGCGATTAATATTGGTGAAAAAAGCGTGTCACTGATACTCGAAAAAGTTACGTCTGAGAGAAATGAAAAGTATTGGCAGTTTTCAAGCGATACGCTCAGCTCGATACCGGAAGTAATAGAGAACACTGAACCAACTTTGGTATCTCGCTATACCATTGATTCATTGGACGGCAAAAAGCTTTTCGGTTATCAGTTGGCTGATTTGGTCGCGGCGCTTGCCATGATCGTCAGTAGCTTTATATTGACTTATATCATGGTTTGGCTGTTGTATCATCTATTGAGAATCACTTATCCGCATGTACGCGGTGTGACATTGCCATTACCGGATAAGGTGATACTACCGCTTTCCGTGGTAATCATGGCACTGATACTGTCTGAGGTGATGGTATACGCTGGCGTATCAGTGACCCTGCGTGAGCCAGTCAATCGTTTCACGGAAATAGCTTCGTGGGTAGCGATAACATGGCTACTACTACGAGTCGTCGATGCCATATTCACTCGCGCGGTAAATTTGAGCTATAAGAAAAACTATACTGAGCGGGTCTCAATCTTAGGGCTGATGCGCAAAGTGGTTAAAGCGCTGCTGCTGATATTTGCTGTGATTGTCATCTTTGGTAATTTAGGTTTTGATTTGACCACAGGTATTGCCGCATTGGGTGTGGGTGGTTTGGCATTGGCACTGGGTGCACAAAAGACCATCGAAAACTTAGTCGGTAGTGTCGTCGTCGTAGCAGATTCGCCAGTGCGAATCGGTGACTATTGTAAATTTGGCACTTATGAAGGTACGGTGATTGATATTGGTATTCGCTCATCGCGTGTGCGGACATTGACGCGTACGATCGTGACAGTACCGAACGGTGACTTTTCATCGATGCAGATTGAAAACTTTACTTCTCGTGATATGTTTCGTTTTTTCCATCATTTATATTTGAAACG
Organism: Psychrobacter sp. TPE 89C; assembly: GCF_055522395.1. Classification (NCBI taxonomy): domain Bacteria; kingdom Pseudomonadati; phylum Pseudomonadota; class Gammaproteobacteria; order Moraxellales; family Moraxellaceae; genus Psychrobacter; species Psychrobacter sp. TPE 89C. The sequence goes on along the minus strand of NZ_JBVFXW010000017.1, from coordinate 25,772 downwards.
TACCGCTGATCTTGATGTGATTTTCAAAATGGTAAACGACTTGGATGAATTCATAAAAGAGCATGATTTAACCAACCCAGAGTGGAATCAGGTCAATATTTTAGAGCTGCGTCAAGATTGCTATGTTATTCAGTTGCAGGCTTATGTCAATGCTACTGGAATCATTGAATTCTATGACAAGCAAAATACGTTATTTATCGATGTATTAAAGAAAGTCGCGAAATATAAAGTAGAACATGCATTGCCGACTCAGCAGCTTATCGTCAATCAAGCCGAGCTAGAAGATCACATTGATAATGAGGATCAAAACCATAATCAAGAAAGCAATAATCAAGCAAACAACCCCATTGAGTCGGTAAAAGAGGTATCAATTAGTAAGGATGCTAATGCTGGCAATGACAGTTCTGATGACTATACTGCTGTGGATTTAAATAAAGATAAAGGCAATAACAGTACTAATAGCGATGAAGCCCTCAATGAAAAAAAGAAGGCAACATTGAAAAGCAAGAAAGGCCAAACGCTCAAAGGACTCATACATAAAAGCCATGTATTAAAGAAAAGCAAGTTTAAGCATGTCAAAAAAAGACCTAGCTTTTCTATATGGAACCAATTTTAGAGTAAAGATTAAAGAGACCTTTGTAATGGTGTTAAATACAGAGGTCGCTATCAATATAAGACTCAAACGATTGCCTTAATAACTTTTTTAATACTAGGTTTTATAAAGGCACAGCAGTTTTATTACGTAATGCACCGTAATACGACCATAGCAATAGGCTGGCAGCACTACGGTGTGGTGACCAGTCTTGGGTCAGGTTCTTTAATTGTTTCGGAGTAGGTCGCTCTGCCAAACCTAGCAACTCCATGGCCGCCACTTTGATGGCTAAGTCATCGACAGCGAATACGTCTGCGCGTTTTAAAGAAAACAACAAGTACATCTCAGCCGTCCAACGACCAATACCAGTGACAGCAGTTAGCGTAAGTATGGCATCTTCATCTAGCATAGTTTCTAATGCATTAAAGTCTATATCGTGCTCGACCAATGAGCGGATATAACGAGTTTTTTGTTTAGACAGTCCTTGTGCTCGCAAAGTCTCATCCGTTGCCTCAATGATTGCATTCGGTGTCGTCAAGCCTGCATCAACCAACCGTTGCCAAATGCTGGCTGCGGCAGCGACAGATAACTGCTGACCAACCATTGCTCTCATCAGCTGCTCAAACCCACCTGTATTGTATCTAAGGCTTGGCGTGCCAACTTGCTTATGGACAGGCTCAAATCGTGGCTCGATAGCAATCAAAGCAGTGATATGCTCATTTAGTGCTTCAACACTTTCAATTGTTTGTATGCTCATGATAGATTCACTCTAATAAAAATTGTGCATGAAAGTCATATAGCTGTGTGCTTACAGCTTGCTACTATAGAAATAGACGATTTATTTATATAAAAAAGGACTGCTATTTGCAGTCCTTTTTATTTCTAATACTGAGCTAACAATAATAATTATTCGCCATCAGCTTTAGGCTTTTTGAGCAATACCAATACTGCACCATTACCGCCATCTTTAGGCGGGGCAGAGCAGAAAGCTAGTACTTCTGGTAATTGACGTAACCAACCGTTCACACACGTCTTTAGAATGGCCTCAGAGCCTTTACCATGGACTATTTTTACCATCGTCTCATTTTTCTGCTTCGCTTGACTCAGTAATTGCGTCATGGCGTCGCGAGCTTCTTCTATCGTGCAACCATGAATATCTACAGCATCATACCAACGTAGCTTGCCTTTCTTAAGTTGATCAAAGATCTTGTTTTGCAAGGTTGGCTGTTTGTACGATAAAAATGCTTCAGCAGCGACAGGGTTGAGCAGTGCTTGCATGTCTGACAAGCCTGCGCCCAAGTCACTCGCTTCACTACCTTGAGCAGCCGCACGTTTAGACAGTGTGGTTGCATCAGGTTTGCCTGCTTTTGCTGCATTGGCAGGTGAGCGGACGTTTTTATCGTCAAGCTGATTGACGCCATGCATGGCTTGCATAAACAGCACTTTATCATCATCAACATGTTCGCTGTTCATTTGCTTAACAGTCTTATTGACTTGTTTTTGTGTGGGTAATGACACAGGTTCAGTTGGCTTTTGATCCTCACCTTCAGGTGACGTGGTATCACGCCCTTTACTTAGTTGGCCTTTTAGCTCTTTAAGTTGGTCTTGCATTTCTTTTGAAAACAGAGAATTTGACATAAAAGTTAATGTATCGTTGGTTGATGAATGAATGACTTGATAGTCTATATCGTCGCTGGTGCTATATTAATATAAGCTTACGTATCGTAGCCTAAGCTATTTTAGTTACTTTACTCGTCTGCTGCGACGCCCGCAAGTAAGGATTGTAACGCTTGTCCAGGATGATCCGTTTTCATAAACTGCTCACCAATTAAAAAGTGCTGAATATCATGGCTTAACATCAAACGAATATCATCACTGCTATGAATCCCACTTTCGGTGACGACAAGCGGTTTAAGGGTTGTATTGTCTACCGCTAATGCTTCGATCAAAATATTTTTTAGATCTAATGTGGTTTGCAGATCGACGTCAAAAGTATTTAAGTCGCGATTATTAATGCCATAAATATTATGCGCTGAGCGTGGCAATGTTAGTGCGCGATCAAGCTCAGATTTGGTATGTATTTCTATCAACACATCCATACCTAACTCGATACTCAGTGCATGCAGCTCGTGTACTTGCGTGTCATCAAGGCAAGCCATGATAAGTAATATGCAGTCTGCACCCATTAGATAAGATTGATAGATTTGGTATACATCTACCATAAAATCTTTGCGCAATATTGGTAGGCTTGCAGCATTAGCCGCTTGAAGCAGGTAGCTGTCATCACCTTGAAAATAATCACGATCGGTCAATACTGATAAACAACTGGCACCAGCTTGCTCATATTGCTGGGCAAATAATGCTGGTGCAAAGTTATGATTGATGATGCCTTTAGATGGTGATGCTTTTTTGATTTCAGCAATGATACCGACACTGTTTTTGTTCGTACTGGCCGCTCGTAAAGCGGCAGCAAAGCCTCGGCGTGGTTTATTATCAGCTGCGACTTGCGTTTGTAAGTCCTCAAGAGAAAGACTCTCACGCGCGGCTTTCACTTCTTCTATTTTGGTTGCAACAATGCGCTGCAATACTGAGGGTATGTCTGAGTGAGTTGTGGTCATACTAGTATCCAAATAATATTAAATGTAAATATAGTCAAAGAATTACTAAACGGCTACGGCGTTACCCTTCTTAGATGTACGACTTGTACAATCTGCAGTCGGCTGCCTTGTATCCGTTTTAGACTATAGACAGTGGTGGCAAAGTTTGCATCATATGAGTGCTTATAAGTTAACCCTGAGCCACTAATTGCTGTGTGTAGTTGGCCAGAGACTCAAGCTTGAGCAACGCATCACCATTTTGGATGGCTTTTTGCGCTCGGCTCACACCATTGGCGTAGTTGCTGGCAAGTCCTGCCGTATATATGGCCGCACCTGCATTAAGCGCAATCATATCACGCGCTTTGAGTACAGAGCGGTCATGAGTATCGGCTCCAGATAGTGCAGCGCGAATCAGCTCCAGACTTTGCGCTGGAGAGTCGACATCGAGACCGATCAGTGTCTGTGACTCAATTCCCGCATCTTCTGGCATCATCTCGTAAACAGATATCTCGCCATCTTTTAATTCAGCGACCGTAGTTGAAGTAGCAAGGCTAATCTCATCCAAACCGTCTTTTGCACCCACGACCATGACATGACGGGCGCCCAAGTTTTTCATGACGTTGGCGATAGGCTCACACAGTTGGGCAGTGAAAACACCAATGACCAGATTGGGCGTGCCAGCAGGATTGGTTAATGGCCCTAAGATATTGAAAATCGTACGCGCTTTGAGTTCGCGGCGCACGGGTATGGCATAGCGCATGGCACTGTGATGATTGGGTGCGAACAGAAAGCCGATACCTTGGTTTTCGATACAGTCTTTTGCTTGTGCAGGTGTGAGCGCAAGGCTAATACCCGCTTGTTCGAGTAAGTCCGAGCTACCTGACTTGCTAGACACGCCGCGGTTGCCGTGTTTGGCAACTTGCGCGCCAGCCGCTGCTGCCACAAGAGCAGAGGCGGTAGACACGTTGAATAAATTAGCGCCATCGCCACCAGTGCCAACGATGTCTACTAAGTGATCACAGTTCTTTGGTTTGATATTAGAAGCCAAGGCACGCATGGCACTGGCCGATGCAGTAATCTCATCGATTGATTCACCTTTCATACGTAAGCCAGTCAAAATAGCGCCCATCATGGCGTCGCTACATCTGCCTTGCATGATGATCAGCATCACTTGATACATCTCATTAAAGGTTAAATCAATGTGCTGAAAAATTCTTTCTAACGATGCCGTCAATAACTTATGAATATCTGCATCAGACAATTGAGCAATACTATCTGGAGTGTGATTACCCTCTATTTTTGTTGTACTCATTATATTCTCGCTTACTATTTTTATAAGTTTGTTTTAGATTAAGTTGGTTTCAAATTTAATATTTTAGATTTATTTTTTAACGATACTTAGCCGACTTGTGGTAACTCGTTCGAGGCCAACACTGCCAAATTATGTGTTTGCAAAAAATTATTGAGCAGCTGATAACCTGCCTCGCTCAAAATAGACTCAGGATGGAATTGCACCCCTTCGATGGCCAAATTTTTATGTCGGATGCCCATAATTTCCTCAATGCTACCATCGGCATACTGTGTCCATGCAGTCAGCTCAAGACAATCGGGCAGGCTACGTTTGTCAATGACGAGCGAGTGGTAACGGGTGACTTGTGATGGATTAGGCAATCCAGAAAACACACCTTGACCGTTATGGTAGACGGCCGATAGCCGACCATGCATGACTTCACCAGCTTTGACCACTTGACCACCGAATGCTTGCCCAATGGCCTGATGACCCAAACAAATACCCAATATCGGTATGGTACCTTTGAATGTTTCGATAACTGCTAGAGAGATACCAGCTCGATCAGGATCACATGGGCCAGGACCGATGACAATCACATCTGGTGCAAGGGTTTGAATCTGTTCAATGGTAGCCTGATCATTACGCCAGACGGTGATGTCCTGCTGTAATTCACCGAAGTACTGTACGATATTGTACGTAAAGCTGTCGTAATTATCGATCATCAAAATCATTGGATTTTCAACTTATGGCTATGATTGTGTTTTTTAGACTTATATTTTTCTATAGGGATTCTTGATTCAAGTAATTTTTGACGCAAGTGCTTCTGCATTCATACGTTTGTCAGGCGTGGTTATCTTACCATTATTTTGTGGTCTATCAAATGTAGGGCACAAGCTATCTAAGTAAGTCATGCGTAAAAATTATTTTACCTCACAATACTTGTGACGAAATACTTATAACGAAATATTTGTGGCGAGTCTTTGGTTTTGGATTGTTTGATATTTTTAGGCATTAGATACGCACCAAAAAAGAACGTAGTTCACTATTGGTGCAGTTTTTTAGCACCAGAATAGCGCGATAGCATGATTTTTTATGTCTATAAATGAGGGCTAAGAGATATGTTGTTCATTGACAGGCCATGCTTGATAAAGAATAAATCATGTTATAGGTAATTGTAATAATTGCGAATTAAGTTGATGAGCATTGTCTCAAATATTATTATTTTTATAAGTTGGCACAGCGTTTGCATTACTACTTTTATGATTATTTATGGCTGAAAATTGATTCAAAAATAATTATTAATAAGTGCCGGAAGAATTTACTATTGTGAGTTATATGTTGTTAGAATGAAAAATAAGCATTAAAAGGATGTCTTGACTAAAGACATTGACAGTGCTGATAATAAGCATAATATTGAAGGCGCTATTTAGTATTAAGAACACAGCTGATATTCTTGAACCAGTAAATTGCATCAGTCACTTTAAATCGCAATAACGTGATCAACACAACGGAGATTATTTATGTCGAACAAATTACTAGACCTTATCAAATCAACAAATGCTAAATGGGTTGACTTTCGTTTTACCGATACCCGTGGTAAAGAACAACATATCAGCTTTCCTTCACATACCATTGACGAAGAAGTAATGGAAGACGGCAAGATGTTTGATGGTTCATCTATTGCTGGTTGGAAAGGTATTGAAGCCTCAGATATGATCTTGCGCCCAGATCCAGAAACTGCTTTTGTTGACCCGTTCTTTGATTCAGTTACCGTTGTCGTTACTTGCGATATTATCGAGCCATCAACGCTACAAGGCTATGATCGTGACCCACGTTCTATCGCACGCCGCGCTGAAGAGTACTTAAAGTCTACTGGCATTGGTGATACTGCTTATTTTGGTCCTGAGCCTGAATTCTTTATCTTTGATGATGTGAAGTGGTCAATTGATATGTCTGGTGTTAGCCATAAAATCACTGCTGAAGAAGCAGCATGGTCAACAGGCGAGACGTATGAGTGGGGCAACATGGCGCATCGTCCACGTGTCAAAGGCGGCTATTTCCCAGTACCACCTATCGATAGCTCACAAGACATGCGTTCAATTATGTGTGAGCGTATCGAAGACATCGTTGGTGCAGGTAGCGTTGAAGTACATCATCACGAAGTAGCGTCTTGCCAGTCTGAAATTGGCGTAGCATTCAACACGATGGTACGTAAGGCAGATGAAGTTCAACAGTTGAAATATGTTGTTCATAACGTTGCGCATCAGTTTGGCAAAACAGCAACCTTTATGCCTAAGCCAATCGTTGGTGACAACGGTTCAGGTATGCACGTGCATATCTCTATCGCTAAAGATGGCGTAAACACCTTCGCTGGTGATGAATACGCTGGTTTGTCTGAAACAGCTTTGTTCTTCGTTGGTGGTATCATCAAGCATGCTCGTGCTTTGAACGCGATCACCAACCCATCGACCAACAGCTATAAGCGCCTAGTACCACATTATGAAGCGCCTATTAAACTTGCTTATTCAGCATCTAACCGTTCAGCGTCTATCCGTATTCCACACGTGAGCAGCCCTAAAGCGGTACGTGTTGAAGCACGTTTCCCTGATCCAACAGCGAACCCTTACTTAGCATTTGCTGCATTATTGATGGCCGGCCTTGACGGTATCCAAAACAAAATGCATCCAGGTGAAGCTGCTGACAAAAACTTGTATGACTTGCCACCAGAAGAAGAAGCACAAATCCCAACGGTTGCAGAGAGCTTAGATGTAGCACTACAAGCATTGCGTGACGATCATGACTTCTTGTTAAAAGGCGATGTGTTCACTGAAGACATGCTAGAAGCGTTTATCGCTTTGAAAGAAGAAGAAGTACAACGTCTGAACGTAACTGTACACCCAGTTGAATTTGACATGTACTACAGCTGCTAATTAGTCGCTAAAGCACTCAGTTATTTTGAGTCAAAAAAACCAGCTAAGTTATTCTTAGCTGGTTTTTTTATGCGCGAAATAATTGGTCAGATGCCATAACTAACTTTCCTTGAAATCATTACTGATTTAACACCAAAAATATCGCATAATGGTTGTCATAATATTATATTAATAGTGAACACTATAACTGGGTTAACTGATTATGATCTCATTATCAAAACTGATTTTTTCAAAAGGCAACGTAGGGCTGTTGACGGCTATGATTGTGAGTGCTGCCAGTCTCTACGCCCCTTTAGCAAATGCCTCAGCTATTTACAAAGTCGTTGATGAAAAGACGGGTCAAGTCACCTTTACTGACCGTCCACAGAACTATGAACAGCAAGCAGACAAGCAAGTCACTCAGACTAGCGTGATGACTAGAAGTGATACGCTTAACTCAAGTAACAATAGCAATACGAGTGGTCAGTCTAGCAGTACTGCGCAAGCTGCCAGCACAGAGACGACGATTACACCTGATGCTGACAGTTCAACCGTCAAAACCGTGGTCAATTATCAGCTTACGATCACTGAACCAAGCGAAGAGCGTGCTTATCGTCGTCCTGCCCAAAATATCGCTGTAAATGTACAAGTAAAGCCATCTTTACAAGCAGGCGATAACGTGAGTATTTACTTGGATGGTAATGAGGTGGCGCAAGGTCTTAATGCTTCCATCCCAACGGTAGATATTTTACCGGGATCGCACAGTATCACGGCAGTTGTGACCAATGAGAAAGGTAAAACCCTGCAACAAGTAGCACGAACTGTTTATGTCATCCAAAACAATACAACCTTGCAAGATAATAAAAGAAAGGCAGAGCAGCTGTTGGCGTATCAGAACCTATCGTTGTACCAAAAACTATTATTAAAGTTACGTAAAAGTGATTAGAGCTTGTCTTATTGATGAATAACGACAGCATAGATAACAGCTTAAGAAAAAAGGCAAGCACCTTAATGGTACTTGCCTTTTTAGTATGAATAGTTCGATTTATGAACGAACCAACTGCTGGTATAAGTTGATTTATTTAGTCAGCTCAATCGTACCATTTGCGGTCACTGAGATCGTACTGTTGCCAGACTCAAAGCTTTGGCTTGGTACTGACTCAAGTGAGTCTGATTTCATGCTCATGGCGCTATACATTGGACGCGGGTAGTTACTACCTGTATTTAGGTTGACGTTCACCACACGATAGCCGCGAGCACTCCATGCGCTAGTTAGGTTTTTAGCTTGTTGTTGAAACGCGCGAGAGGCATCTGTCATTAGCTTCTGTTCTAGCGCATCTTTTTTGGTGTCTGACACACCAAAGCTGAGATTTTCCATGACAAGCGTTTCTTGTAGGTCGGCAATGAGCTGACTGGTCGCGGCAAAGTCAGTACTCTTCAAATCTATATTGGCTTGTCCTGTCCAGCCTATGATTTTGTTATTTTTATCATAACTAGGGTAAGTGCGCTGCTGTCCTGTGCTGACAGTGACGCTAGGATAGCGTTTGGCGATTTTCATGGCATTGTTGATAGAGGTGTTGAGCGTAGTGGCCAATGCTTTTGAGTCAGTTGCCTGTGCTTTTTTGTATAAGCTGGCTCGTACTTCATCATTTTGCACTTCTTCTTTTACTTCTGTTTGAAAAGTAAGCTGGTCGTAGCCAGTTGGTTCTGCATGCGCGCTGCCCATCATAGCGGTTAATAGAAGTGCAGAGCCAGTCGTTAGGGCTGCTTTGTTTAGTAGCGTGGTTTTCATTACTATCTCCTCAGTAAGTTATATCAATGATAAAGAGAGAAGCCAACATTAAACGCTGTCTCTCTCTATTAAAAGCAGTGCATTTTATTTGTTAGTTGCTATCCATCATGCTCAGCTTTATAGGCTAACATAGCAAAATTCAGACGCGATGCTGTGATAATTTTGTCACCTAAGTTACTGATTTTTTTGCCTTACAAAAACAGTTTTACGATAGGGGTTGTAAAATTAAAAAATTCTTGTATAATTTGCAACTGGTGGCTCCATTGGTAGCCTCGCAACATTGTTCTATGAATCCCGCCAGGACCGGAAGGTAGCAACGGTAATAGTCACGATGTGTGCCGAGGATGTGCTTTTGGAGTCGCTTTTTTTTGCCTAAAATTTGATAATTGGTTTTATAATCAGTCAGAAATATTCGTATTATGTGTTAAGCCCTTCATTGTAAAGGGCTTTTTTTTGCGTGAATTTTATCCATTTATATTTCTATTTCTTATTCAATTTCAAAGCTTCATTGATTAATATGAGTTAAAATACAATGTATCAACTTTTTAGTAACATTAGAGTGTGTTGAATATTCACCAATAGTCGCTGTCAGTGCCATGGTGGAGTATGCAACAGGCCTTAATATCAATACGAAACGTTTTAGGATTTGATTATGAAGATGTTTGTCTGGCTGTTTATTGCCTTTGTGGTATTGGTGGTTGTATTTGGGGTATCCATATTTAATAAATTGGTACGCGCCCGTAACCAAGCAAAAAATGGTTTTGCTCAGATCGATGTGCAATTAAAGCGCCGTCATGATTTGATTCCAAATCTCGTTGAGACGGCCAAACGTTACTTGACGCATGAAGAAGAAACGCTTACTCGCGTCATCAGCGCGCGTAATCATGCCCAAAGCTTGCAGGACTCGAGTAAACATCAGCCAGACTCACTGGAACATATGGCCTTATTTGCCAAAGCAGAGAGCATGTTGTCCAAAGCATTAGGACAGTTCTCAGCTGTCGTGGAAGCATATCCTGAGCTAAAAGCAGACAGTATGATTAAAGAGTTGATGGATGAGCTGACCAATACGGAGAATCGGATTGGTTTTGCGCGTCAACACTATAATGATAGTGTGATGTTTTATAATAATGATCGCGAAGTATTCCCCAATAATCTGGTGAGCACTACTTTTGGCTTTCGCCCATTAAGTCAGTTGGTGTTTGAAGACAGAAAGGCGATTGCTCAAGCCCCTGTTGTCAATATGGGCTGATATTCACATGCGTTCGGCTATGTTTAGATAGTATAAAATTTAGACAACATAAAGTTTAGGTAAGACAAGTAGATGGATTTTTTTGGTGAACAGCGCACACGTACTCAGCGCAGTCTATTGCTCTATGGGCTATTTTTTCTCATTGTATTTGCGCATATGGCAGTGGCGCTCGGTGTCATGGCACTGTTGCTCACATTATTTACGGATGGCATTTATTATTGGGCATTAGTACTGGTCATTATCTGGACATTAGGTAGCTTCGCTGGTGGTAGTTTTTTAGAGTATCGTCGTCTAAAGGCGGGCGGTCGTGCCATTGCTCAGCGCGTAGGTGCTGTTAGATTGTTTATTGATCATAGCCAAGACGCTTGGGAGCACAGTCAGGGGATTGCTCATCAGCATGAGCCTATACAAAAGGTTCGCTATAGTGCACATCATATTGCGGTGCGTGATGAGCGTGATTTTCCACCAGTCTACCGTCGCTATTATGAAATTGCGCAGCAGCTGGCCATTGCATCAGGCTTGAGTATGCCTATTCTGTATGTGCTGCCTGATGAGCAGGGTATCAATGGTTTCGTGGCGGGTCGGCACAGTCAGGATATGGTGTTGGTCGTGACGCAAGGTGCACTGGATAAGTTGTCTGATGAGGCTTTGTACGGGCTCATCGGACATGAGTATGGTCACATCCTCCATGGCGATGCCACCTTCAATCTGCAGCTGATGGTAGTATTAGCAGGCTTGCAGATACTATATGACTGGAGCGATCCTATCGGTAATGGCAATTATTTTGATAATGCCGTCAATCAAAACCTCGATCTATCACAAAAGTCCATCGATAATCATGCTCGTAGTACCGAAGCGAAAACCGCAAGCTTTACCACTCATAGTGAGTGGGTGGCGTACTGGCAGAGCCAGTCGCAAAATCAACAGTCAACCGCAAAAATTCAGTCGAAATGGCTACAAAAAAAACTGGTAGTAGATCGCCAAGCGCCTCGTAGCGTTTGGACATTGTTGTTACATGGGTTGAGCTTTTCGAGCATGGCCAGTGCTCAACTCATCAAACATAGCTTCAACCGTGAGCGTGAACTGCTTGCCGACGCGACCAGTGTGCGGTTGACGCGCTCTCCTGCGATTATGGAGACACTAAAAGCCATTCACCAAGATTCACTTGGTTCACGCTTGACAGGTATCACTGATATCAATGGACTCAGTCATTTTTTCTTTGCCAGTAGTGGCACAGACCTAGGGGATGTCTCTTGGTTTGCGACTCATCCCAGTTTGTCCGAGCGTATGGGTGCTGTTAATGCCAACGCTTACCATAAGTTTGCCGTCCAAGTTGCTAAAGAAAAACGCATCAATCAGCAAAAAATAAAAGAAATATATGATCAGCGTCGACTCGGGGACGTGGAGAAAGTAAAAACAAATAGCCTAAGTATAGATAAAAAAGAAAATACTGACAAACAATTACTCTACGCAGAACTACTTTCTACTCAAGCATTGAATAATGAAGTAGAGAAAGAAGAAGAAAAAGGGCTAGATTTCGTTGTAGCGCAAGATGTCGTCATTGATGGGCGATTGCAGGTATCGTCGCAAGATATGGATGTTCATGAACGGTTAAAGCCTTGGCAGGCCAAACCTGATAGCGATTTACCATCGGCAGCGCTGATTAGTATTAATGATATTGAAAAAGTCTCGCTACCACAGTATGTGCTAAATCACAGTCACCACCCGTTAGGTGCGCAGGCCTTGGTTGAAGCGGTGATGTTATGCCATCAGGGTCAAACCCTAATAACGACAAGCACTTATGATTTGGCTGACATTTGGTACGAAGTTACTACCAATAAAACCGATGATCATCGCCAAGCGCAAATTCTACCTCATGCCATCGACCATAAATTGATAGAAACCGTGGCGAGTATCGATCGACGATTGGACAGTGCACTTATCACAACTGCCATAAAAAATCTGAGTCAGCATAACTTATCCGAAAGCGTGATTGCAGAGCTACATCTGAAGCATGAGAGCAGCCATAGCAATGAAAGCTATCAACATTATAGTCAGCAGAAAAAATGTCGTATGATGCTTATGCGCTATCAACAAGGTATCACTGAACTCTTTAATGGTCAGTTAACTGCTGATTTGAGTATAGACTTAGCGGATAAGATGACGGATAAAGATTTGCTTGCTGACATTATTCAGTCAGAATCAGCTGACGCCAAAAGTGATGCGTCTTGGACGCCTTCTATTTTGTCATTATGGCAAGCACTGCATCTGCAACAGCTGCTGCCAGTACTATCTACGGTGCTAAGTGATGAGCAGTCACAGATACGAAAATATGAGTCATGGCAGCACACATTGAGAGCTGGCACAAAGGGTATATATGCCCAGCTTGATCCTTCAGGTCAAGTGTTTACTCGACTGAACGATGTTAAGAGAACGCTGCTGATTTTACTAGCATATCGTTTATCAAAAGATGTCAAAGGCCATATGACATCAGCGCTAGATAGTTCAATGCTTGACTATAACGATGCTAGTGTGGCCCACTATATCGTGGATTTACGCCGCCATGCACGCTTGATTGATATTGATTTAGCCGCCATTAGCGATGCCAATCTACAGTGGTTGCTGTTGACGGCTCAAAACCTCAATAGTATTCAGCTATTGGCCTTGATAGAGACTGTGCCTGTGTTCATAGCCTCTACCGTTGAGTTGTCTGTAATAGATGCCAAACGCCGTGATAATTATCAAGAGAGGCAACAGAGCCTCAATCAAATAGATTATAATGATACGACTGGTGAGAGTTACACCTATAATAATTACCAGCAATGGCTGAGTACATTGCATACAGTGATGTTACACGATACGATAGTCAGCCAAGATGAGTATGATTGCTTAATGCTGTTAGCAGAGCACTGGCTAGGCGTTCGAAAGCTCTTTTGAGTGCTATGACTGAGTGATGTTACTGAGCGAAGTGTTTAGGCATTGTTTAATACGCATTGGGCTGACTAGAAGTTGCATGATTTAAGTTGTTATTTGACATTTTTTAATACAGATATTCTGTAAACCCATCTTAGATGAGTAGGATAGTAAAGACGTATGAGTGACATTGCAGACCCGCTAATTGTATTGCAACATCGTATGCAGCAGCGTCAAATTTTAGCGATGATGGGTATCAATCAGTGGATACAGCCAAGCTCAGCCACTATCAATATGGCAGATATCTCTGCGCCTACTATTCCTGATCCAATTGATACGCCTACTCAGGCTGTGTCGTCTGTTACTAACATTGAACAACCAAGTATAGAGCAGCAAAGTCATGCTGCCGCGAGCATTGAGATGTCGAATATAGCATTTGCTGACTCTGTATCAGCGGCTATCGATGATGACGCCACGCGTAACTATTATCATGATGCTAGTGATGTAGGGTTAGAATCACCTAACGAACAAAGCCCTGTCACCTATAGCTTTGATACTAGCGTCAAAGCTGTAGGTGATGTACCTGTTAAATCTCTCGTAAACGACATAGCTCAGCAAACCACTGCCGCTATCAGGCAGAGTCCTATTGCGCATATAAATAATGATGATAGCTTCAAAAAAGTATCCCCATTTGATTTGCAAGGCGGTCGCTATGGTGATTGGGTGGTTTTGGTTGATATCCAAGCACTCAATAACGATAGTCAAAAGCTATGGCAAAATATTACCCAAGCGTTATCCATCACTTGTGAGACCACCTCTTTTCCTATTTGCGAAGGTATGGATACCGCAGAGCTTGCCAATGCCAGTTTTGCTGGATATGTCTTTAAAATTGGTCGCAGTGAAGACATACAAGTGATAGCGTTGACTGAATTGCCTGAAGGGCTTGAGCATCCGACGCTTACGGCTGTGCCCACGTTAGATGAAATGCTCGCTGATAGCAGCTTAAAGCGTCAGCTTTGGGATAAATTATCGGGTTAAGCCAGTTGACCATCGGTGTGGTCATAAGTTACTTGTATAAACTATCGGCATAAAAAACAGACATTAGCAAATAAAAACCACGAAAGTCACTTTTACAGTGATTTTGATAGGCATCTTTTACGCTCCAACAAACAACGATGATTTCATCATATTTAGGATAATGACTATGACCACCACATCAACTATCAATACCGTCGCTCCTAACCGTGTGCCTAACTTTTCAGCGGGGCCTGCTACGATACCAACTGCTGTATTATCACGCGCTCAAGACGAGTTGCTTGATTGGCAGGGAAGCGGTATGTCGGTCATGGAAGTAAGTCACCGTAGTAAAGAGTACATTGCTATTACGGAAAAAGCTGAAGCGAAATTGCGTTCGTTGATGGACATTCCAGATAATTATAAAGTGCTATTTTTACAAGGTGGTGCCAGCTTACAGTTTTCAGCGATACCATTAAACCTATTGAATGGTGGGCGCGCAGATTATCTAACGACAGGTGCTTGGTCAGGCAAGGCAATTAAAGAAGCAGATCGCTATGCCAAATTAGGTCTGGGCGAGACTAACGTGGTCGCAACAGGTAAAGGAAGCAACTTTACCGATGTGCCTGATCAAAGTGAGTGGCAGTTAAGTGAAAATGCGGCATATTTCCATTATTGTGCTAATGAAACCATTCATGGCTTGCAAATATTTGAGCCGCCAACCGTTGATACGCCGATTATCGTTGATATGTCTTCTTGCATTTTGTCACAGCCAATTGACGTCTCTAAATTTGGGATGATTTATGCGGGTGCACAAAAGAACATTGGTCCGGCAGGACTGATTATTGTGATTATTCGTGAGGATTTATTGGGGCAGGCTAGTGAGTGGTGTCCGCTGCTAATGAACTACGAGCATCAGGCCGAAAAAGAGTCTATGTCAAACACGCCAGCGACGTATTCTTGGTACTTGGCAGGACTGGTCTTTGATTGGTTAGAAGAGCAAGGCGGGGTGGCTGCTATTGGCAAGATTAATCAGCAAAAAGCAGACTTACTCTATAAAACGATTGATGACAGCGATTTTTATAACAATCCAGTAGCTATCAAACATCGTTCTATCATGAATGTACCGTTTACCTTGGCAGACAGCAGTCTTGATAAGGTGTTTTTAGAAGAGTCAGCCGCCGCAGGCTTGATGAACTTAAAAGGTCACCGTGATGTGGGCGGTATGCGTGCCAGCATCTACAATGCCGTATCACTAGACTGGGTACAGCAACTGGTTGATTTTATGATTGCCTTTGAAAAAAAGCACGCTTAAATCAGCACCAGTTTTAGAAAAAAAGACGCAACTTTATGAGCTGCGTCTTTTTTTGTCTAAAATCAGCATGTTTGCTTGGTGGATAGATGGGTGGCTAGATGAATGGTTTGTAATACCACACATTTTGCATGGCAAACCATTAGGTTAAAAAACTGAAGTTTGTTATGATAAATTTTGTGCAACTTATCATGCTTAGCGAGTTTTCAATTAGCATGCAGTCACTAGGGCATGTCCTCAATTCAAACGATAGTTATCTAACTGGGCTAAAAATGGCTAGATTTTGCCAAACATCGTCAAATAGCTGGTCAATATCTCGATATTATCTACACTATTTTTCTCGTTTGACGGCAATTTATCTCATTTTTATCTCCATTTTTGAAATGAGGACACACCCTAGATAAACTCTAAATATATTCATCAGTTTGGCAAAAGGGCTTGTTATAACTTTATTATGATAAAAAACACCATGCTAAAAGCCATAATGCTAATTGCCGCAGTGAGCTGGGCACCTGTCAGTATCGCAGCGCCAATCACCACGACTGCGCTTGGTCATAACAGTCCTACTCACTATATTGACGCACCATTCATGCCTTATGCCAATCCAAATGCACCGACAGGCGGCACGCTCTCGCTCGATGCGCGTGGCACTTTTAATGCTGCTAATAAATGGATGACCACTGGTGTGGCAATGGCTGGTACCGACTATCTGTATGATACCTTGATGACTGGCTCATTAAATGAAGCCTTTACGATGTATCCGCAGCTGGCAAGCAAGGTGACGTATGACCCTGATGACACCAGTTGGATTGTTTATCATATCAATCCTGCTGCACGTTTTTGGGATGGGTCGCCAGTTACTAGCGATGATGTCAAAGCCACTTTTGACGCGATACTGAACAAAGGACCGATGTATATTCGCAGCTATTTGGGTGATATTAAAGACATTGAAGTTTTGGATAAGCAACGAGTGAAGTTTGTCTTTGCGTCTGATGAGAATAAAGAAATTTTGTTAACGGTGGGGCAGTTTCCTATCTTTGCCAAGACCTCTATCGATGCTGATTTTGAGACGATTAGTCTAACGCCATTGATGGGCAGTGGTCCTTATAAGCTCGGACGTGTGGATGCAGGGCGGGCGGTCAGTTATATACGCGATGCCAACTATTGGGGACGTGATTTGATGGTCAATCGCGGTCGCTATAACTTTGATAGGATTAAGTTTGTGTATTATCAGAGTGATGAGATTGCTTTTGAAGGGTTTAAATCTGGTCAATATCGATTCCGCCCTGAGAACAAAGCGTCCAATTGGGCAACGGGTTATAATTTCCCCGCAGTAAAAGCGAAGCTAATTAACAAAGAGACGATAAGCAGTCAAAATCCAGTACCTATGCAAGGTCTGGTGATGAATATGCGTCGGCCAATCTTTCAAGATATTCGTGTTCGTCAGGCATTGACGGCGGCTTATGACTTTGAATGGATGAATAAAACCCTATTTCATGGGCAATATGAGCGCTTACAGAGCTTCTTTCATGGCTCTGAGCTTGCCGCAACGGATACGCCTTCGACTGCTGAGATGCAAGTTCTTACCCCTTTGTTATCCAAGCTTGAACCCATACAACGTCAGGCTGTATTGGCAGAATGGCAGTTGCCTACTACTGATGGTAGCGGTTTTAATCGTCAAGGGCTATTAGAGGCACGGCAACTATTGCTAGATGCGGGTTTCTATTATGAGGATATGAAGCTGTATCAACCTGATGGACAGCTTGCTCAAATTGAGATTTTGATGACAGGCGAAACCATGGGACGAGTATTGTTGCCCTATATTCGTAATCTAAAACGTTTAGGGTTTGATACGACCTTGCGTCAAGTGGATGGTCCACAATATTATGAGCGTATGCGCAATTTTGATTATGATATGGTGGTGGATGTATTTGCGCAGAGTTTATCACCTGGCGCTGAACAGGCGAGCTTTTGGGGTAGTGCGGCAGCTGACCAAGCAGGTAATAGAAATACAGCTGGTATTAAAAACGTGGCAATCGACGATGTCATAGACAAGTTGGGTCGTGCTAAGAATCGTGAAGAGATTGTGTTATATACCCAAGTGCTTGACCGCTTATTACGTGCTGGTCATTATTTAGTGCCACTATATGGAAAGTCGGGCACCAACGTCGCCTACTGGAATCAATACCGCCATACTGAAAAACTTCCTACCAATGCTGTCGGCATCGACTACTGGTGGACGGACAAAGCAGCAGAAGATCGTGTTAATACCTATTTGAAACAGTAAAAATCAACAATTTTGAATGTTAAAGCGTTTCACAAAACATCTGATAAAAATTAAGCAACAGAGATAACTATTCGTAAGGATTTACCATGAGTATTCGTATTCACCCGATTAAAGCGTTCAATGACAATTATATCTGGACATTGATTAATGAAAACAATAAGCAAGCGATTGTCATTGATCCAGGTCAGGCTGAACCTGTCATTGCTTATTTAGAAGAAAACAATCTAGAGCTAACGTCTATTTGGACCACGCATCATCATCATGATCACATCGGCGGCGTCGCAGCGCTACAAGAGTCTTATCCGATGACGCACCTAGTGGCGCATACTGAGCATAATGTTGATGAAGATCAAACCATCAAAGATGGCAGTACGGTAAGTGCATGGGGCTGCTCCGCGCAAGTTTGGGATGTATCGGGTCATACGGCCAGTCATGTGGCCTATATTTTAGATATCGATGGACGCAAGCATTGCTTCTGTGGTGACACACTATTTAGTGCAGGGTGCGGACGTGTATTTACCGGTACGATTGAGCAATTGCATGATAGCTTTAAGCGTTTGAATGGTCTAGCAGCTGAGACGCTACTGTATCCCGCACATGAATATACGGCCAGCAACTTACATTTTGGGCTATCGATTGAGCCTGCCAATGAGGCAATGCAGCAAGCATTGGAACAAGCAGAAGCGCAAACCGCACAGGGTATGCCGACATTACCTGTGACCCTAGAGCATGAGCGTATGGTCAATGTCTTCTTACGTACACAAGAGCCAAGTGTGATAGCAGCTGTAAAGGCTAAAATGAGCATTAACGATGATAAGTCTTTGACCGTATTTGCTGCTCTACGCGAACTGAAAAATAACTTCTAACTGCGTTCACCGCTCATTCTCTCTGTCATCATGTTTGTTATGCTAGGAAGCTGCTGTTATGGGTCGTTATATCTTAAAAAGATTACTGTTGATATTACCGACGCTATTTTTAATATTGCTCGCAAACTTTGTCATTGTACAAGCAGCCCCCGGCGGTCCTGTTGAGCAGCAGCTTGCGCTTATTGAACAAGGCGCAAAAGACAATGCGCAGGCTGGTAATATTGGTGCGGGCAGTGCAGGTAGCAATAACAGCACGTATCAAGGTACGCGCGGTCTATCTGAAGAGATGGTGGCAGCGATTAATGCCCAATACGGTTTTGATAAATCGGCACCCGAACGTTTTTGGATGATGCTAAAGAACTATGCCCAGCTAGATTTTGGTGAGTCGTTTTTTAAAGGTCAGACAGTAACCGACCTCATTGTAGAAAAGCTGCCAGTATCAATCTCGCTTGGGCTATGGAGTACGTTGCTGATTTATATGATCGCGATTCCACTCGGGGTTTATAAAGCCATGCATCATGGTTCTGGGATTGATAAAGCAACGGCTATGCTGCTCGCTATCGGTCATGCGATACCTGTCTTTGTATTCGCCGTCATACTACTGGTGTTCTTTGCTGGTGGCAGCTACTGGAATATCTTTCCACTACAAGGGCTAACCTCTGATAACTTTGACCAATTGAGTGCTCTTGGAAAAGTAAAAGATTATTTTTGGCATTTGGCGTTGCCACTCTTGGCAAGTACGGTCGGTGGGTTTGCTGGCTTGACCTATTTGACCAAATTTAGCTTTTTAGAAGAATTAGGCAAGCAATACGTACTTACTGCTCGTGCCAAAGGTTTAGGAGAGCAGCAAGTCTTATACGGGCATGTTTTCCGTAATGCTATGTTAATCATTATCGCTGGTATTCCAGCCGCTATCGTTGGTATTTTCTTTGCCGGTAACTTTCTGATTGAGATTATCTTTAAATTAGATGGTCTGGGCTTGCTCGGCTTTGAAGCCATTCAGCAGCGTGATTATCCAGTAATCTTTGGTACGCTGTTTATCTTTACCTTAGTGGGATTGTTATTACAATTAATCAGCGATTTAAGTTATCACTTGATTGATCCCCGCATTGATTTTGAGGGGCGCTAATGTCAAGTCATCCATCACCTTCAATGCCCTCATCTGACTCTACTGTTTCTATGCCAAAAAAACGTCGGCTAAACCCTATCTGGCAGGCACGCCTAAACCGTTTTCGCCAAAATCGTCTTGGTGTTATCTCGCTATTTGTTTTTGCGCTGATATTTACCATTTGTATGGCAGCCAATGTGATTGCCAATGACAAACCGCTACTGGTGCAGTATCAAGGTGACTATTACTTTCCTGTTATAAAGGCTTATCCTGAAACGACTTTTGGTGGTGTGTTTGAAACCGAAACCAATTACAAAGATCCTGCGGTGCAAGCATTGATTGATGAGCAGGGCTTTTATATTATGCCGCCGATTCCATTTGCCGATCAGACACCCAACGTAGAGCTAGGCATTCCTTATCCAGCGGCACCTAACGCCCAAAACTGGCTTGGTACGGATGACTTAGGCCGTGACGTACTGGCACGCATACTTTATGGGTTGCGAGTGTCTTTACTATTTGGCTTGGCATTGACACTTGCAGGCGCATTGATAGGTATCATTGTCGGTGCTATCCAAGGCTATTACGGTGGCTGGGTTGATTTAATCGGGCAGCGTTTTATGGAAGTGTGGGGCGGGATGCCTCAGCTGTTTATGATTATTATTCTGGTCAGTTTATTCAGTCCGAGTATCACCATGCTGTTTGCCTTGATGTTATTGTTTGGCTGGATGGGTCTGGTGGGTTTGGTACGGGCAGAGTTTTTGCGCGCGCGTAACTTTGATTATGTCCGAGCTGCTCGCAATCTTGGTGTGTCGGACAGTCAGATTATGCTGAGACATATTTTGCCGAATGCTTTGGCCTCAAGTTTATCTCAATTGCCCTTTATTTTAACGGCGAATATTATTGCCTTAACGGCACTAGACTTCTTAGGGTACGGTTTACCGCCGGGTTCACCATCACTTGGTGAGCTGATGGTACAAGGCAAAAATAACCTGGATGCACCGTGGCTGGCCTTATCTGGGTTCTTCAGTTTGACCTTTATTTTATCGCTACTCATCTTCGTTGGCGAAGCGCTGCGTGATGCATTTGATCCGAGGCGATCTTAATATGACAATGACGACTGCTAAAAACAACCGATTAAATGAAAATGATGGTCAGGAAACAAACACAGTCATACTGTCGGTAGATAAGCTCAGTATTCATACCGATGTGGGCGTGGCTTTGGTTGATGCACTGTCTTATGAGCTCACACAAGGGCAAACCTTAGCTATTGTTGGTGAGTCAGGTTCTGGCAAGTCAATAGCCAGTCTCGCGCTGCTGGGATTATTACCAAATAGCTTAACCATTACGGGCAAGGTGCAGCTGGCAGATTCAGCAGGTATGACAACCTTACCGATAGCTAATGAGAAAGGGCGGAACACAGCATTACGGGCTGTACGTGGGCAGCGTATTGGTATGGTATTTCAAGAGCCAATGACGGCGCTTAACCCTCTACATACGGTTGCTAAACAAATTGCTGAGTCACTGCGCCTAAGTGGTATTCCTAAAAAGCAATGGCGCGAACAAAGTATCGCCTTGTTAGATGATGTCAATATTACCGATCCTGCTGATAAGTTGAATCGCTATCCGCATGAGCTATCAGGTGGTCAGCGTCAGCGCGTCATGATTGCGATGGCATTGGCACAGCAGCCCGATATTTTAATCGCTGATGAGCCGACTACGGCACTCGATGTGACTTTACAACATGAGATTCTTGAGCTGTTAGATGATCTCAAGCGTCAGCATAATATGGCGATGGTGCTTATCAGTCATGATCTCAATTTGGTCAGGCGTTACAGTGATGATGTCATTGTCATGCGCCAAGGAAAGATGATTGAACAAGGACAAACGGCGGCTGTATTTAATCAGCCCAAAGCAGAGTATACCCGCACGCTTATCCAGCAGGATTTTGGTCAAGCATTGACTATATCGGATGATAATAAAAGTGAGCAGTTAACGGTATTACAAGTAAATACGCTACAAGTACAGTTCCCAATGGAAAAAAGTCTATTTGGCGGTACAAAGCGTTGGTTTGATGCGGTTAAAAGTCTAGATATAACGCTGCATAAAGGACAGGCATTGGGTATCGTAGGTGAATCCGGCTCTGGAAAAACGACGACGGCGCTTGCTTTAAGTCAGTTACTTGGTAATACAGCGCGTGTTAGTGGACAGATAATAGTCAATGAGCAAGATCTTTCGGCATTATCGAAACGTGATCTACGTATCTTTCGCTCGCAGATTCAGATGGTATTTCAAGACCCATTTGCCAGTATCAATCCTCGTATGACAGTGATGCAAATCGTTGAAGAAGGGTTGCTCGTCCAAGGTGTCGATAAGGCCACTCGTCAGCAGGCAGTCATTGATAGTCTGGCTACTGTACATCTACCAGCTGAGTTTTCGCAGCGCTATCCGCATGAGTTGTCTGGTGGTCAGCGACAACGCGTGGCACTCGCACGCGCGCTTATCATGCAGCCGAGTCTATTAATATTGGATGAACCGACTTCTGCGCTGGACAGTACCACGCAGGTTACAGTGGTTAACCTGCTACGTGAAATTCAACAAAAGCTGCAAATCAGCTATGTGTTTATCAGCCATGACCTAAAAGTCGTGCGGGCGCTATGTCAAAAAATCATGGTGTTAAAAGACGGTGCGTGTGTAGAGTCAGGAAGTACTGAAGATATTTTTCATAATCCGCAACATCCGTATGTCAAGCGTTTACTACAGGCGAGTAGCACTTAGTTGTGACATCAGACACATAAATGGAATTGACTGTAGCGGTTCATATTAATAGCGATATCATATGGATAGCAGTGATAAACTAAGGATAGAGCAACGTTTTTTCAGCATAAATATTCAGGAACGCTTTGACGTTATAGATATGCTATTACTTTAATAGTGACTTTTAGTCGCTGATTAAAATGGTTGTTATTACTATTTTGGTATTATTAAAAGGACTGTTTACCCATGAAGAAGCAAAATAGTTTTTCTAAATTAGTAGGTAGCACTGGATTGCAACATGCAGGGTATGTCGCCGTTGCTAAGACTCGCGCCAAAGTGCTTAAAGCTGTCTCTTATGTCATTCCTATCAGAAGACCAATGCTGTTCGTCGGTGAGTCTGCTTGTCATGAGCTGTGCGATATGCTCATCAATGAAGGCAGCACGAATGTCTTTATTGTCACTGATGCTGTGCTAAATAAGCTTGGTATACCTGCGAAAATCACTGAGTATTTAGAAGAAAAAAATATCAGCTATCATGTCTACGATGGTGTTACGCCAGATCCTACTTTTACAGTCATCGAAGAAGGTCTAAGCCAGTCTATAGCAGCAAAGTGCGATGCAATCATCGCCATCGGTGGCGGTTCGGTCATTGATGCTGCCAAAATGATGGCGATGTCTCAGGGTAATCGCTGCCAACCTAAGCAACTCATTGGTATTCTCAAAGCAAGAAAACCAGCCCTTCCGCTGTACTGTGTGCCGACGACGGCGGGTACTGGCTCAGAAGCCACACTCGGTGCGGTAGTGTCTGATGACAAGACGCATCAAAAGGCGCTCTCTATTGATCCTAGAATGGTACCATTAGCAGCTGCGATTGATCCGGTTATTATGAAAGGCATGCCAGCTCATATTACCGCTGATACGGGTATCGATGTACTGACACATGCGTTAGAGGCATGGATGAGTGTGAACGCTAGCGTAGAGACCGACTATTATGCGGCCTCTGCGGTCAAGTCTGTTATGCAGTACTTACCGATAGTTTATAAGGACGGTGGCAACCTACAAGCAAGAGAAGCGATGGGTGTGGCCGCTCACTATGGTGGTATTGCCTTTAATAAAGCTGGCCTCGGCTATGTGCATGCGATTGCTCATCAATTAGGGGCGTATTATCGTATTCCTCATGGTCGTGCAAATGCTATTGTGTTGCCTTATGTTTTGGATGTGAACCGTCAAGCAAGCCAAAAAAGACTGGCGGCATTGGCTAGAAAAACAGGCATAGTAAACACAGATCAAGCAGCTGGAAGTGACAGTATTGACAGTGCAATAACCGATCATCTAATCGCTCAAGTACGTGAGCTGATTGCAGATTTAAATATTGATCCCACTGTTAAGGGTTTACAAACCAGTGATTTTGATAATATTGCTAAAGCCGCTGCAAAAGAAGTCAGTGATACCTATGCAGTACCACTTTACCTCACAGCATCTGAAATAAAAGATATCTTGATAAAGATCAAGCAGGCAAGTGATCACTGTATGAATGACAAAACAGAAAGTACTAAAGTAGCCTAGGATATATAAATGCGATATAAAAAGAGCATGCTACCACCAGTGTAGCGTGCTCTTTTTTTGTTATTATGCTGTATGGGTTTAACTTATAAATACTCAAAAAACCGCTATTCGAAAAGTAAAAACCTAAAAAATAGCTTAAACCAAAAATATTAGACGATGATTGTTCAGCTTAAGTACAGAGTTTTTAATCTACGTTAAATTTTTATAACAAACTAGGTGTATTCCAGTGACACACAAGGGTTATGATAACTGTGTAGCCTCACTCCATAACATTATTTTTAGGATATTCTAATGAACCTCAAACTAAACACCAAGGTCGCTGCTATGGTTGTTGCGGCGAGCAGTACTTTCTTTGTCGGCTGTGCTGCCACTGAAAATACTGCGAAGACCACGCCACCAACCACTGGTAATAACCCTTATGCGCCTACAGATCCCAATTTAGCTGTGGCAACAGTCGCTGGCGGCTGTTTTTGGTGTGTAGAGGCGGGTTATGAGAAGATACCTGGTGTTGTGGAAGTGGTATCAGGTTATACAGGCGGTGAGACTCAGAATCCAACTTATAAACAGGTATCGGTAGGTGGCACCGGCCATACTGAAGCGGCGCAAGTGTACTATGATCCGACGAAAATAACGTATAATGGCATAGTACAAGCATTATGGCGTATCGCCGATCCAACCGATGCTGACGGCCAGTATGTAGATCGTGGAACCCAGTATCGACCTGCTATTTTCTATAATAATCAACAAGAAAAGCAAACAGCAGAAGCGGCGAAAAAAGCGCTGCAAGACTCTGGCGTCTATGACAAACCAGTGGTGATAGAAATCGTTCCTGCCAGCACCTTCTACCCAGCAGAAGATTATCATCAGGATTACTATAAAAAGAACCCACTTCGTTATAAAGCGTATACCTTCAACTCTGGTCGCTACCAGTTTATCGAAAGCGTATATGGTAAAAACTATGAGTTGGATTTTAGCCAGTTTAAACCAGCGGCCGGCAGTGTGAAAGTAAATACATCAACCACACCTTCAACTACCGCAGTGGCTACTACTGGTTTTAATTCAAAGACCTTCGTAAAACCTGCCAAGAGTGAATTGAAGAAGTCACTCAGTGATATTCAGTATAAGGTGACTCAGGAAGAGAGCACTGAGCGAGCTTTTGATAATGAATATTGGGATAATAAAGCGCCTGGTTTATATGTCGATGTCATATCAGGTGAGCCGCTGTACTCTTCTCGTGATAAATACAAGTCTGGAACAGGCTGGCCAAGTTTTACTCGTCCATTAAGTACAGATATGGTCGTTGAAAAAGAAGATCGCGGTATCTTCTCCGTTCGTACGGAAATTCGTAGTCGCTATGCTGACTCTCATGTCGGTCATGTATTTGATGATGGTCCTGCACCAACAGGCAAGCGCTACTGTATGAACTCAGCAGCACTGCGTTTTGTACCATTAGCAGATATGGAAAAAGAAGGTTATGGTGATTGGATTGATGACGTAAAACCAATTGCTTCTTAACTTTTGA
>NZ_JBVFXW010000016.1:0-60631 GCF_055522395.1 Psychrobacter sp. TPE 89C | reverse complement strand
GCGCTGGTGTTGTTGCTAACGTTAACGTTTAATACTGATCCTAGTATTTAACTCGTTAGTCAAAAGCCGTTCTCTTTATTGAGAACGGCTTTTTTTATGGGTGTTTATAACTAAAGAAAAGCTGTGGTGACATACCTATAATTAACGATAATATAAAGTGTATTTTAAGAAAAGAGATAAAAAGTGCAGATGTTTAATATAAAGACATTAGGGTATAAAGCAGAAGAACGAGCAGCGATTGTCCAATCCGTGGCGACTATTGAAGCTATCGTTCAATTACAAGAGCCATGGACTGGACAGACTCTGAGCGGTTTACTTGAACAAGACAGTATAGATTTAATGGTTGCTATGAGTACTGAGGCTGATGAAGTGGTTGGTTACTGCTTATACCAAGTGGTGTTTGAGCAAGCAGAAATCCTGCGCATTGGCACACGTCCTGACTATCAACGCCAAGGTATTGCGTCGCTACTTTTTGCAGAATTAAATACACATCTGAAAGAGATTCAGGTGGAAAGTTTATTATTAGAAGTGCGTGCAGATAACGCTCCTGCGATAGCACTATATGAAAAGCAAGCGTTTGCCGTTATTCATAAACGCAAAGGCTATTATCAACAGCCACATCAGCCAGCAGTCGATGCTTTAATTATGCAGCATGTTTATCGGTAGTGACATATGAGTTGAATTGGCTTTATTGTTTTAAGATGTTTGTTCATCAGATTTTATACGATGATTTTAGTCGCTGTTTGCCTGCATAGATTTAAGCTCTTTAATTCGTTCGCTCAAGAGCTCAATCATGATGCTGGTATTGGCTTGCTGTTTTTGAACTTGATCCAGCTTTTTTTGATTAAAGCTCAATTGTTCGTCGAGGCTAATTTTCCCAGCATAAAAATCATTGAAGCTATCTTTCATTTCGTTGAGAGTAAAGCCTACCGTTTGTGCACTCTTGATTAGCTCGATGCGTTCGACACATTCTGGATGAAACTCAGTATACAATCGTGACCCTGCTTGACGCTTACGCGATTTTAGCAAACCCAATTGGTCATAATGGCGCACAGTATCCTTAGTAGTATTGGCTTTTTTTGCTAGCGCCCCAATTAACAAAAACGATTCATCAAATGCCATAGTGGTCTCATAGGTCTGTAAGTAGATGCTTGTTAATAGCCATCACAATGCTCGTTATAAATTGAGCTGCCAAGGTTCTTCGTTATCAAGTTGCGATACTGGCAACGGTTTGTGGGAGTTATTTTGCCATGTGATGGCATCGCCAGCTATCAATGTATCTAACTGAGTGAGAAACTCTACGCGTGGCAAGGTGGTTGCGCCTAGGCTCATAAGATGATCGTTCGGTAATTGACAGTCGACCAACGCTACATGGCTTTGTTCACATAAGCGCATAAGACCCCAAAAAGCTAACTTTGATGCATTGGAAGCGCAGTGAAACATCGACTCGCCAAAATAGATATTGCCTATTTTTAATCCATAAAGCCCGCCGACTAATTGCCCTTTATCATCCCAAACTTCTACACTATGTGCAAATCCTTGAGCATGTAGCTTGGTGTAGGCTTCAATCATTTCATCATGAATCCAAGTATGTTCTCCTTCAGACTGATTGTCATTAAGGCCGTCACTGCGTGGTAAGCTACAGGCATGTATGACGTCATCGAATGCTTGATTGAGTGTCAGTTGCCAACGGGCGCGATTCGCTTGTTTACGTAGTGACTTGCTTGGCTGATAGTCTGTTGGCACTATTACACATCGTGGTTCAGGGCACCACCAAGCGATCGGCTCATCTTCATTAAACCAAGGGAACAGTCCTTGTGCATAAGCAGAGATGAGGGTTTCTGGTGCCAAATCACCACCCATAGCGACGATGCCAATGCCGTCAGGGTCAATAGAAACGGGATCAGGAAAGTCATAACGCCCAAGACTTTTCAAAGTCTCAGGCGTGATGTGTTGATCGTTCTGTTGAGTAAAGTTGCCCATTTAAGCTTCTTTATCTGCAGTTAGTGTTGAGTCGTAAGTATGATCACGAGCAACGGTCTCTCCCAATGCATCCAAGTATTTTTCAGCATCAAGTGCCGCCATACAGCCAGTGCCAGCAGAAGTGATGGCCTGACGATAGACATGATCGGCGACATCGCCTGCTGCAAACACGCCTTCGATACTGGTTTGCGTGGCGTTACCTACTAGGCCGCTTTGGACAGTAAGATAGCCATCTTTCATATCTAGCTGACCTTTGAACAAGTCCGTATTAGGCTTATGACCGATTGCCACAAACATGCCAAAGACATCTAGTTGCTTAGTACTGCCATCGATGGTTGATTTGATAACAACGCCATTGACGCCCATGTCATCACCAACCACTTCTTCAACACTGTGATTCCACTCGATTTTGACATTACCATTTTTGGCTTTTTCAAACAGTTTGTCTTGTAGGATTTTCTCAGAGCGTAAGCTATCACGGCGATGAACCAAGGTTACTTCAGAAGCAATGTTTGATAGATATAAGGCTTCTTCGACAGCCGTATTACCACCACCGATGACAGCGACTTTTTGGTTCTTATAGAAGAAACCGTCACAAGTAGCACAAGCTGAAACGCCAAGGCCTCTGAATTTGGTCTCTGACTCTAGCCCTAGATACTGAGCAGATGCACCTGTTGAGATGATTAGGGCATCACAAGTGTAGCTACCGTTATTACCCGTTAATTGAAAAGGACGTACATTCAAGTTTACTTCGTTGACATGGTCATAGACCAGTTCGGTACCGAAGCGTTCTGCGTGGGCTTTCATGCGTTCCATCAATGCAGGGCCTGTTAAGTCATGAGCATCGCCTGGCCAGTTATCGACTTCGGTGGTGGTGGTTAGCTGTCCGCCCACTTCCATACCAGTGACCATGACAGGCTTTAGGTTGGCGCGTGCTGCATAAACGGCAGCAGAATAACCAGCAGGGCCTGAGCCTAGGATGATGAGTTTTTCGTGACGTGGCGCTGTATTTTCAGTTGCCATGGGTAATTCCTTGCTAAATATAAAAGTTAAAAATAGGAGTGATTAATATAGTAAATTTTTTCAAAATAACGACTAATATGGTTTTTCTCATTGCTGTGTGATAATAACATAAGGGCACGGCGGACAAAGTGCAAGTTTGCTAAAATCAACATGGATATCATTAGAATTAAAGCATATAAACCTTGAAGTATTGTTGCCATAAATGACGACTATTTTATAAGGTCTATATAAGATTGTTAGCCTTATTCTATGAGCTATATTGCTAAAAGTAGGGTTTTTTATCTAAATCGCATATTAGCTAACTTTCTTGCACTCTTTCTTTAGAAGACTGTCGCCACTATACCTATGTATTTGTTATTATAAGAAGTTATGCCAAGTGTATTGGGGCGCAGAAAGAAGGCTGTCATGACTCATCTTTATGACAGACAATGCGTTCTAAATGCTTTGCCAGAGATATTTATATTCGCACTTCTATATCAGTATCTCTATGTCAGCACTTTATGTCAGCATGATTAAGCTTAGTCATGCGTTGACGACCATTTAGTATTAATAACAAGGCAGATCTTACGTGATATCAGCACCGCTTATTGAGTATTTAAAAAAGGGAATATTTACCCTCCTTGGGTTAATACTGGCCGTTTATCTCTTTGTCATCTTGATGACGTATACAGGTAATGACCCTAGCTGGTCGCATATCAGTAGTGATATGACCACGATTAATAATGTGGGTGGCGCATCAGGTGCTTGGTTATCGGACTTGCTCTATAGCTTTTTTGGTTTTGGCGCATGGTGGCTGCTAGCATTTTTGGTTTATGAGTCTATCCTTATCTGGTGGGACAATAAGCCAACATTTTGGTTGATGCGTTTGATTGCTTATGTGTTTTTATTATTGAGTGCCAGTGCTTTATTTGCACAATTGGTTGCGTTGGTTCAGCACGTAACGGATCCAACAGCGACAAGGCTCGAAGGGGTTGCTGGTGGTATCATAGGGTTGGAGCTACAGTCTCGACTGGCTCAGCTTTTATCGCAGTGGGGGAGTGTGCTCTTCTTAACGGTTTTCGTTATTATCACGGCGACTTTTGCCTTTAATATTCATTGGCTTGCGATTTATCAGAAAGTGACAGCGTTGTCATGGCTTGGTTCAGGGGTCAAACACAAAGGCATGGCGCATGATGATGCCTCTGCTCAAGAAGGCACTACCTCAGAGCAAAATAACGAAAGTATAGCAACGAATAAAACAGCTAAAGAAACCTCAGAACAGCAGCAGTTACCGCTGGAGCTACACTCTGAAGATAGTGTAAAAGCAGTAGAGAATAGTGGTCGTTTCAGCAATGTTTTGTCAGACTTTTTATCAACGTCAGGGCTTGCTGATAGCGTAAAAGCATCGATGGCAGCAGCAACGCAAGCGGCTATGTCTAATTCAAGTGCCATGTCTAATAATGAAAATAGCCAACAGCTACAGACGGCAACAGCGACACCTAGCGGTACAATTGATAATACAGCCAATCATGCTAATACATCGCCGACGTCAAGCTCTGTAATGACACCTATCCGTAAAGTAGAACCGAGCTTTGCTTGGAATGATGCAAATACCGTTGATGATTTATTGGCCAGTGAGCAATTAGCTTATAACACCAATACTATGAACGGTCATGGTTCAGATTCTGCTGCGCCAGTACCTAATAATACTGAATTTAGTCATACCAATACTGAGTCGCTAGAATCAGCTGTGCCATCAGCTCCGGCTATATCAAGCGCAAAAATAGCTGACGTTAAGTCGCCAATTGAGGATGTCGTATACGGTGAGACGGATCTTCAAAATACGGCAGATTCTGGGCTTGATGTACCAGTGGATAATATTGATATATTGGCAGATGCTTGGCTAGCAGAGCATGCAGATATTTCAGTACCTACTACTGAAGAGTCTGTAGAAACACTTAAGTCTGATAGTGTCGCGGAGCAGCCAGTACGAGAAGCAGTCGTAGAGCCTGTGTCCGATTTAACCAGTAGCGATGCTATTAATAAGCAGCCTTCGAATATACCTGTTGCTTCAGCTGCTAGCGATACGAGTCCATCTGTCGATAAACCAACTAGTAATCAAACTGAAATATTGAACAATGCTGCGTCGGCGGCTACGATTGCAAAATCAGCTGCGTTACTTGCAGCAGAAGCTATTGAGCCAATGTCAGAAATGGCTGATATGACGCCGACCAATACACCGCCTGCTAATCCAACATTACCACCAACTGCTGTCGCTGAATCAGTTGTTGCTCCTAAATCCAATGTGAGTTTTGATATACCTGAAGGAGATTCTAGTAACCATATTGCCGATATGGTACCAGATGATACGGGCGCTGATGCCGCTGCTCCTGTTATGCCTCATATTAGCGATGATGCAGCGTTTAGTACCAAGTCACGCTCAATGCAAACGGCGGCTTATCGTAGTAGTTTGTCGCCCATTCCTGAGATGTCGATTTTAGACAATCCAGACCCAAATCGCCAACCGAGTTATACCGACGAAAAACTGGTTGAGCTATCAGAATTGTTGGAAATCAAACTACAAGAATTCAATGTAAAAGCATCGGTCGTCAATGCGATTCCGGGGCCAGTCGTGACACGTTTTGAGGTCGAGCTGGCGGCAGGGGTAAAGGCTAGCAAGGTAACGGGAATTTCGCGTGATTTAGCACGCTCGCTGTCTATGGCATCTCTGCGTGTGGTTGAGGTAATACCGGGTAAGCCTTATATTGGTATTGAAGTACCCAACCCAAAACGTGAAATGGTACGTTTGATAGAGCTGCTAAATACTGAAAAATTCAAAGACCCAAAAGCGCAAATCAGCATGGCAATGGGCAAAGATATTGGCGGTAAAGCTATCATTACTGACCTTGCGCGTGCGCCGCATATGCTGGTTGCTGGTACGACAGGTTCTGGTAAATCAGTTCTAGTTAACTCAATGCTACTGTCGATGCTACTCAAATACACGCCCAATGAGCTGCGTCTGATTCTTATTGATCCCAAGCAGCTTGAGCTTGCCAACTATAATGATATTCCGCATCTGTTAACGCCTGTTGTGACTGATATGACGGAAGCTGCCAGTGCCTTGTCATGGTGTGTGGCAGAGATGGAACGCCGCTATCAGCTGATGAGCTTACTGAAAGTTCGCAAGCTTGATGAATTCAATAAAAAAGTGCGGGCTGCCGAACAGTCAGGCAATCCTATGCTTGATCCATTGTGGCGACCTAATGATAGCGTGAGTATTAGCCAAGCGCCGAAGCTTAAAACGTTGCCAATGATTGTCATCGTCGCGGATGAGTTTGCCGATATGATTATGCAGGTTGGAAAACAAGCCGAAGAACTAATCACGCGTTTGGCGCAAAAATCGCGGGCAGCCGGTATTCACTTAATGTTAGCCACTCAGCGTCCATCGGTAGATGTCATTACAGGTCTGATCAAAGCCAACATCCCAGTACGTGCGGCATTGCGTGTTAACTCAAAAGTCGATTCGCGGACTATCTTGGATAGTGGTGGTGCTGAGGATATGCTAGGCAATGGTGATATGTTGTTCTTAGGGCCTGGGCAAATTGAGCCTGATCGTGTGCATGGTGCGTATGTCAGTGATGAAGAAGTCAACCGTGTTTGTGACGCTTGGCGTGAGCGCGGTGCACCCGACTATATTGATAATATGGCAGGAAATTTTGAATTATCTAGCCCAGGCGGTGGTGGTAGTTCAAGCAACGCCTCTGGTGAAGATGATGACTTATATAATGATGCAGTTGCCTTTATTATGGAAACACGCAAAGTGTCAGCTTCTAGCATCCAGCGCAAATTTAGTATTGGCTATAACCGTGCAGCACGTATTGTCGACTCGATGGAAGAAGCTGGACTGGTCAGCTCGATGGGTAAAAGCGGCAAGCGTGAGCTGTTAATGTAGCGTTTAGATTTGATGATATAAGAAGGCGGGTCACGAAAGTGGCTCGCTTTTTTTATTGAGTAAACATAATGATGTTTTTAGTGAGGAATTAAGTGCTTAGGAATATAATACTGAAATATTGTCATTAAACACACTGTAATTATCTAAGATTAAATTCATGCATGGATAACAGGCAATTCAGTACCTAAGTGACTAATGAGTCCATTTATCAATCATAAGTAGTGGATTTTTATACTAAACTGACAGTTATTTATCGATAAATATTTGTTAATTTTAAGAATTCTCCATTCAATTACTCTCCAAGGAAGGTCAGTTATGTTCAAAGAGTATACCCAGTACGATGGTCTCGCATTAGCGGCATTGGTCAATGCAGGTGAGGTCAGCGCCAAAGAATTGTTAGATGCAGCAGTCAGTCAGGCAAACAAATTAAATCCTAAATTGAATGCCATTATCCACCGTTTTGATGAACGTGCGTATCGTGCGGCGCAGGCAGGATTGCCATCTGGCGTATTCAATGGCGTGCCTTATCTATTAAAAGACTTATCGTTTAGCTTCGCGGATGAACCCATCACGATGGGCAGTCGTAGTGTCAATATCATCTCAGAAAAAGACAGCGAAATCGTCAAACGGATGAAAGCCACTGGCGTCAATACCTTTGGCAAAACGAATACGCCTGAGTTTGGTTTGATTATCACGACTGAACCCAAGGCTTATGGTGCGACTCACAATCCATTTAAGAAAGGCTATAGTTCTGGTGGATCATCTGGCGGCAGTGCAGCAGCCGTGGCAAGTGGTATCGTACCGATGGCAGGCGCAGGAGATGGCGGTGGATCGATACGTTTCCCCGCTGCATGGTGCGGCGCGTTTGGACTCAAACCTAGCCGTGGTCGTAACCCAATGGGCCCATCATTTGGAGAGAGGGTTGGGAGGGAGCAGTCGCTGACCATGTGATTACACGTAGCGTGCGTGATAGTGCTGCTATGCTCGATGCGACAAGCGGTGTAGAAATCGGTGCTCCATATGTCATCGCGCCACCACAGGGTACTTTTTTACAAGCCGCCATGCGAGCGCCAAGACAATTAACCATTGCTTTGCATCAGAAGCCATTGATTGCCAATACTGTGGTGGACAAAGAAGTACTGGCGGTCCTTGAGCAAACTGCCAAGCAACTAGAAGCCATGGGGCACCGAGTAGTACCTGCCGAACCTAATGTTGATATTGAACAATTTTGGCATGATTTTATGGTGGTGGTTTGTGCTCATACCGCATTTACCATTGATAATCTCGAGCGTGACTTTGGTATCGAACATATCCAGAATCTAGAGCCGCAAACTTATAATATGGCACTGCTAGGTTGCTCGCTATCAGCGGTTGATTTGGCTCATGCCAAGCATGGCTGGCATCATAGCCAATATCAGACTGGCTTATTACTTGAAACCTACGATATGATTTTGTGCCCGACCGTACCCACCCCTGCGGTCAAGCATGGGATATTGCCACCCAGCCGCACGGATGAAATGCTGATGCGTAGTGCAGAGTTTCTAAATAAAGGCTTTGATATGGGTAAGTATGCTTTTCGCTCTGGCATGATTGAAAAACTGAGCCAACCGATACTAGGCAAAATGGCCTTTACGTTATTAGGCAATGTCACAGGCCTACCAGCAATGTCGTTACCACTCGGCATGAGCAAAAAAGGCTTACCGATTGGTATGCAGTTGATTGGGCGTATGAACGATGAAGCCACGCTGTTTAGTGTGGCAGGTGAGTTTGAGCGTGCTGGATTATTTACGAAAGCTGCTTTTGAACAGTAGCGCTATGATGAGGACACGGCCTAGTACATGTTAATCAAAGCGATAAATATCCATACCCAAACTATGATGTGCCATGCTTTGATGGACGACTGAGACGCGCTGACCAGTACCTAGTGCAAAGAACAGCGGTAGCAAATGCTCGTCACTCGGATGAATGTTTTTATAATTAGGGTATTGCTGCCAGTCTAGAGCAGTGGGTATGTCTGTCTTAAGCTGCTGTATTAGCCATAGCTTAAAGTCTTTGGCGGCTTGATCGATACTGTCAGATTGCCAACGCATGGCACTCAGGTTATGTGTGATGTTACCTGATCCAATAACAAGTATTTGCTCATTGCGCAGTCGTGCTAGCTGTGCGCCCAATTGGTAACAGGCGACACTGTCATAATGCCGCGGTAAAGATATTTGTACGATAGGTATGTCTGCCTCTGGGTACAGATGTCTGAGAGGTGCCCATACGCCATGGTCAGATGCACGTACAGGATTGACACTACAAGTAATACCATGTGCGGTGAGCTGCTGTGCGAGTGATTCTGCGAGCGTGGGATGACCAGCTGCTGGATATTGTAGTTCGTACAACTCAGGAGAAAATCCTGAAAAATCATGCCAAGTCTTTGGTTGTGGATTGCTGCTGATTTCAAGCTTGGATGACTGCCAATGCGCAGACATAATAAGGATGGCACGTGGCTTTGGTAAGTTTTGTCCGATACGTGCTAGCGCGCTGGTCGTAGACGATTGCTCGATAGCAAGCGTCGGAGCACCATGCGAGATAAACACCGCTGGTAGCTTCGCAAATTTGGTAGCATCAGCCGCTACTGCAGGTGCATCTGCCCAAACGCCAGCCGCAGTGATAGGCGTTGGCGAATTAGGATGAGACTCATCGTGTTGATGGCTTGGACGAGAGGCGTCAGGTGTCGCAGTTTTTGGATATTTCATGTTCTATGTATTAGGGCGTGCACCAGTTTTTCAATCCGTTCTATGATTGATGTTTTGAGTGGTCTTATTAAAACATCGTGGTCATTTTTGAAGGTTTGACACGCCTTAGTTTCCACGGTGGTAAGGATGATTATTATTGATACTCATCGCTCGATATAACTGTTCCATTAGCACAACACGTACCAACGGGTGTGGTAATGTCAGCGCTGATAGTGACAGTTTTACATCGGCTTTGGCTAATACTTCTGGCGAGACACCATCTGCACCGCCGATGACTAGAGCAATATCATCACCTTGCTGCATGCCATCAGCCAATTTTTCAGCCAGTCCTTCTGTCGAGATCATCTTACCTTTGACATCCAGTACCCATAATTGCTCACGGCCTGATGCGTTATGAGCGGACAATATCGCCTGACCTTCTTGCTCACGGTACTGTGCCAAATTGGCATCCGAAGGGTTTTTTGCACGTTTTGCAGCAGCCAGCTCTACAATCTCTGTGCTGAGCATGGGTTGGATACGTTTAAAATATTCATCAAAACCCGTCTGTACCCATTTGGGCATTTTATTACCGACGGTTAAAATTCTTACCTTCATAGTAGTTACCATTTCAATAATTGATAAAACGAAAAAATGCGATGCCCTATAGTCAAAGAACTCTAAAATAGGTACAAGGCAGCCGACTGCAGATTGTACAAGTAGTACATCTAAGGAGGGTAACGCCGTAGCGGTTTAGTAGTTCACCGACTATATATTTTACATTAGCGGTGCAATAGTATCTGAGACAGTCGCTTCTGTGTTTGGGTTATCCTTACTCGCATCAGTCGTGTTGGGCTTTGGAATAATAGTGAGTTGGGCATCAGACTCAAAAACAATGGCTTCAATATCATCAAAACTGTTCATACCTTCAGAGCGCATCGCACATTCGATTTCTTGACGGGTCAGCCTTTCATCTCGCATTGCATCTGGCAAAAACTGTCCTTGATAAAAGACGATACGCGGCTCAGATAAAATAAAACTGCTAAAGGGCGTTGAAATAGACGCATATTTGGTGACCAAAAACTGCAACATATAAAGTACTAAAATCGATGAAGCCCCTTCGACAAAAGGAATGTCTTTTAGCAAGATAGTACTGGCACCTAATGAGCCGATCATCACGGTGACGACCCAATCAAAGTTATTGAGCTGTGACGTCGAGCGCTTGCCAGAGATTTTGGTAATCAGTACGATGAATACGTAAATCATAACGGTCGTTAAGACGATACGTCCAAGCTTGTCTATGTTGTCAAAAAAGAACATTTCCATGATGCTCGCTCCTATTCAAAGTAGGTTATTGTCCAAAGTAGGTCATTGTCCAAAATTTTACCCATTAACGTTAACGCAATAGAGTTTATAGGCGATACAGCTCAATAACCAAGCCAGTTTTTCGCTATTTATAGTTTTTCTACACTTGTAGTTGTTTATCGAGTTTTGCGTTTGGGGTCAAGTAGGCTATTGAGCACCCAAAGACTGATTCGAGCACTGACCAACGTCAGTACCAATATCATGACGAGTGCTGAGAGTAATGGTAAGGGTTTTTGCATCGCCATATCGACTAAGACTTCACGGCTTACTGTATCAAATAACCAAAACCATATGGCTACGAAGTAAAGCGCAGTTACTAGCCAGATAACAGCAACCCCGCTCAACATGATGCGATTAATCTCACTTCTATTCAATGCTCGCTGCTGATGCTTGACGAATTTACTGACGGCGATGTAAGCACCAATAATGATAGACAGCACCGTGACCAGTTGTGAGTTCAAGGTAAGCTGGGTTTGAATCATCATAAACACTGCGCTGGCAAGTGTATAACCAACTGCAAAAAAACCAATATACTGCGCCAGTTTGGGTTGAGCCAATCCATTATTTTTTGTTAGCCCATCACGATTCGACTGAGGGCTAGGCTTGCTGAGATTGGTTATCTTGCGTGGCATAATCTGACCTTTATAAGGGTAAAAACATAAGGTAATTGATATATTATCAATTATTCATTAAAAAGTATTTTTGATAAAAGTAATCAATGCTTAGCGGTCCAATCAAGCATCGCATCCAATACTGGTCTGGCATTATAAGCATTCAGAGATTGCTCACTATTGATAAGTCCCACGACGACATAATCCTGCCCTGACAGTCCTTTGACATAACCTGCCATCGAGGTCACGTTGTTTAGAGTACCCGTTTTTATCCATGCACGGCCAATGGCTTCTGATTCGGGCAAACGTTCGCCATGCGCGGTGATGGTGCCGCTGACACCTGCCACACCTAATGAATTGACGTAAGCATTGAAGCTTGGACTATCATAAGCGTATGTTAATAGTTCGCTTAGATTGGCCGCGCTGATGGTGCATTCGCGGCACAGTCCTGAGCCGTTGGTTAGATGAGGTGGTGGTGTGCTTAGATTGGTTTGCCACCATTGATTGATGCTCTGTAGGGCTGCTGGATAGTCAGTAGTAGCAGGTTTACCAAATTGGTATAAGCTACTTGCGTTATTATGTGTATTTACAGGCGTTTCGTCATGAGTTTTAACGCCCTTGGCATTGCCATAAGCCCCTATCGATAGAGCCACTTGTTCAGCCATCACATTATTGGAGAAGTGGTTAATATCATAAATTTGCTGAGTGAGGTTCAAGGAGGGATAGCTGACAATAGGCAGAGGCGACATAGACAATGCTGTGAGACCGCGTGTTGATTTTGGAGACTTTATCCCCGCATAAGGGACTTCTTGTGTGATGACATCACCACTGAGTGTATTGCCTAGCGCCTGCCATTTTTCGGCGATGATACGTGCGGCAAAGTCTTTGGCATCAGGATACGCAACATAAAAGACATGCTCGCCACAGCTGCTTGGCAAGTCGGCATTTAACACCAGTTGTTTGGTTTGCCACTGCGGCGAGAGACTATAGCTTGCCTGTCCACAGCTCGCTGAGCGGGTATTGATGGTAGTGGGTAATTGATAGTTTGCTAATTGCGGCGTGTAAGTCAGACTGGCTTGACCATTGTCTAACGGGTAGCTTTTGATACCGATAGTACTGAAGTTAACCAAAAACCCATCGGGACTGGCGTTATAAGGACGTAGCGGCGAGTTATCAAAGGCGGCGGGGTCTTTAGTGATATTTTTAAAGACAGCGCTGTCGATAACAATATCTCCATCGATGTGATGAATACCGGCTGACTGTACTTTATAGAGCAGTTGTGCCAGACGCTCATGGGTCATTTTTGGGTCGCCACTGCCTTGTATAACTAAGTCGCCGTGTAGACGATCACCGATGACAAGCCCAGTATGGTAGACGCGTGTATGCCAGATAAAGCCACTCCCTAAGGTATCTAAAGCGATAAAACTAGGAACGAGTTTCATGGTGCTAGCAGGCGTACGAGCGACGTCGGGTTGATGACTCAACAGTGGTGAAAATGACATCTTGATAGCAGGTGTACCCGTTTTGCTATCAGTACTGCCATTTTCTTGACTATTATGATCGTCAATGACTGTTGTTTTTGATGGGTCACCCGATACTGTTGGGATACTGTCTAAACTTTGGTAAGTGTAAGGGTCATCTGTATAGGCATGCAGTGCTTGCTCACGATTTTTAATCGTGCGCTGTTCAATCGTAGCTAATGTGCTTGGTTGCACCGAATGATTTTTTTCATCGCGAGTATCGTCCTGCGTTGTTTTCTGGCCACTGTTATTGGTGTCAGACGTCGCATTAGTCATTAGCTCTGAATGAGAAGAGCTATCCGGTTGGCTGTCAATGACTTGAATGGGCGCAGGCAGGTGACTGGCATTTTTATCACCGACTGGCGTGATGATGATGCTAATGTCAGCTTCCGTTAAATCAGCTCGTGATAATGCCGCTTGAATGGCTGCTGGTAATGCTGCCTGTGCATATAGCGGCGTTGCGATTAATGCTAATACAGCCAAGCGTTTACTCACCTGACTAAACAGTCGTAGATGGTGAAAAATTGGTGAAAGTTTGGCAACAAGGGCAGGAGAACGAGAGCGTTTGGAAGTAGGTCGCATGAGCATCTTTTAGTCGGTGGTAAAAGCCGACTATACTAACATGAGTTGCTGTTTTCGCGTAGGTTGAGAGGCTTGTTAAAAGCTCGATTTTGTTATTTATAAATGATATTAACGCACGTGCAAAAAGGCCATCGCCGTCATAATGGCATCGTTATAAGCATCGTGAGCGCCCAGATTAGGAATATTATAATGCGCTAATATATTGGTCAAATGCTGCGATTGGCCAGAGAGGCCTTGGGTGTGACCACTCATACGACGACTGTATAAATGGCGCACATCGATGATTTCATTGGGCAGCGTGGTACCCATATAGCGCTTGACCAAAGGATTCAAAAATCCCGTATCTAATTGCGTACAAAACCCAATAATAGGCCTGTTATCTATAAATGGTAGCAACAGCGCCAGCATTTCATCATAGCTCATACCATGCTCGACATCAGTGGTACGCAAGCCGTGAATGACAATGGTATCTCGGTCAGGCATCACCGGTGGTCTACAGACTAAATACATGCCATTGCCTGTATCAATAGTATTGCCATTGATATGAATGGCTGCGACAGACAGTACATGATGCTTTTTGGGATTGAGTCCTGTCATCTCACAGTCAATCGCCACCCACTGCTCAGCCATCGGTTGGGTAAACATCGAGGCCAACTCTGGACGCTGTAATTGCGTCTTTTGCCAAGTGCAAGACAACTGTTTTAGCCAACTCATATGCGTGCTCATTTGTTTATGCTATTTCTAATTGATAGTGCTGGCGTAGCTGTGTCTTAAAGCTTTTGACCACGGACAGACACTCTTTTAACAAGTCACGCTCAAGCGCCGTCAGCGTCGTTGGATTTACTTGGCGTGCGTGTCTGTCATCGGTAGACAGAGCAACTGATAAACGCTGTGCCATAAAGAATTCCAAAGCCTCTAACAAGTTGTCTGCACGCTCTTGGGTTAATGCTTGGTTTTTTACCAAAGCCTTTAGGCGATTCTTGGTACTAGGGACTTCTAAAATGTCATTTTCTAGCGCCAAGGTACGAATACCATGAACCAGTGGAAAAATACCGGCTTTTTTTAGGTCGATATCTTGCGAATCTGACTTGCCACCTAGTAGTGGAACAAATTTTTGCCACCACTGATTCACATCACCGAACTGTAGCGCGGCGCGTGCAAACTGGCGTACAAACATAGGGTCTGACTGTCTATGAGCCACTTTTAGATGTTGACGTACTTGAGTCAATAACGACTCGTCACCGCAAACATATTCACCATCGAGGATGGCAGACAAATAAATACCATGCATCGGATCGGTGTTTTTAAACCATAAACTGATTTGCGCATTAAATGCTTTCAGCGGCTGTCGCCACATGGGATTAGTCATCATGATATTGCCGTCGCACAAGGGATAACCTAACGTCGCCAAATGGCTATTAAAAGTATCAGCAAACTGTGCCAGATTATCATGGGTGTAACCATCACGCATGATGAGCGCATTATCTTGGTCAGTACGCATGATTTGCTCACCGCGACCCTCTGACCCCATGACGATGAGGCAGGTGTTTTTCATGACTTCATCAGGTACTATGAGTTGCCAGAGCTTGGTAAATACCTGTGCGTTGAGCGTCTGTACCATGCGACTGATGTTACCGATTTTGACGCCATTTTGATGTTGCACACGAATATAACGACCAATAAGCTCGACAGCAGTATTTAGGCTTGAGAGATCCTTTGCCTGTTCGATTTGAATACTAATGAGTTGTGAATGATGACCAATATGAGCGAGCATATCGCTCTGTCCAAGTACTCCTGCCACGTCACCATTATGATCAATCACTGGCAATCTATGGATACGATAGCGAGTCATGGTCAATAGTGCGTCACCAATTTCATCAGTGGCGTTGATGGTACGCAGGTTAAAGTTAGCATAACGCTGGCAGGTAGTCGTGGCAGGATTCTGCTGCTCACTCACCGCGCGGCAAATATCGGTATCGGTTAAAATTCCCAATAGATGTCCTGTGCCATGATGTTCGTTTTCAGTGTTGTCTAAAGGATTTGATGGTCGTACCAGTACGTGCTTCAGCCCTACTTGGGTCATGATGCAAGCGGCGTCATACAAGCTGTTACTGGCGTCAACAATATGTACGGGCAATAAACTGACATCTATCACTGGTTGCAGCATGATTTGCTGAACTTCTTGTTGATCGTTATAGGCGTTAGGGTTGGTTACTTTGTGATTACGTCGCTGCTGTAAGGCTTTTAATCGTTCAGGGAGTTTGTCAGATAGCATTTGGCGTACTAGATGATTTTGTGCGCTGATTTTATCGACTGCGCTACCAGCGACTTGTAGTAGCAAAGTGTCTTCGGCAGCTGTAAATTGATAGGTCTGTACGGCTTCGGTATTAGGATTGCCGTTTGCCGATGACTCGGGCAGACGACGACTATCGAACCAGTCGTTATTATTGAGATGGTCAGAATGATTGCTACCTAGATAGGAGCCGACAAACTCACCGTCAAGTGACTGCTCAATTTGTCCTTTGATGACCACATACAGACATTGTAGCTCTTCTGCTAGCAGGCTTTCGCTTTTGGCAAGATAGCGGATTTGGGTGTTTTTTCTAATGCTTTGACGTTCAGCCATACTTAATACATCAAAGGGAGGCTGGGTAAAATCAAGATGGGCCATGGCATCATCCTTGATGGCATATTGGGCGTGTCTTCATTTTAAAAATGGTGATAAAAATGGCAGCTAAACGAGGAAAGTAGTGCAGATAATGTCGAGATATTAGCAAGCTACTTGACGCAGTTTGGCAAAGATTTAACCATTTTTAGTCCATTTAAAGTTTATTGTTCAGAGTGAGGACACGCCCTAGGTAAAAGATACTTTACTATAGCACTATTGCAGCAAAAAACCTCTAATAACCACATTTATATTGTGGCTATTAGAGGTTGGTATTTTTCTTGAAGATTAATGCATGTAAAGCGACTGCTTATACATTCTATGAATTGTGCACCTTACGCACCAAGTAATTTTCGAATACGGCTTATCGCTTCACGGCTTTCATCGACACTAGCGACCAGAGCAATACGCACATAACCTTGCCCAGGGTTTTTACCATTCACCTCACGTGATAGATAGCGACCTGCTAAAGCATGAATATTGGCTTGCTCATACAGCGCTTTGACAAACAGCTCGTCATTACCATTGAACTGCTTAGGCGCTTTTATCCAAAAGTAAAATCCAGCCTCAGGCATCCGCAACTCTAATAGATCGCCAAGCTCCGACATCCATAAGGAAAATTTTTCTTGATAGAGTGCGCGATTATGCGCTACATGCTTTTCATCTTGCCAAGCAGCGATAGAGGCGAGCTGGTGCGG
The DNA here is from genome assembly GCF_055522395.1 of Psychrobacter sp. TPE 89C. Taxonomy (NCBI): domain Bacteria; kingdom Pseudomonadati; phylum Pseudomonadota; class Gammaproteobacteria; order Moraxellales; family Moraxellaceae; genus Psychrobacter; species Psychrobacter sp. TPE 89C. Next base: position 43,533 of record NZ_JBVFXW010000016.1, on the reverse strand, counting down.
TATGGGCATGGCACAGCCTTGATAGGTGCGATATTGCAGATACGCCTGCAAAATATTGGCATCACCCGCCACAAATCCTGAGCGTAAACCAGGCAGGTTTGAGCGTTTGGACAAAGAGTGAAAGACGATACAGTTTTTAAATTTATGACGACCGAGTGTCGCGCAAGCTTGCAACAGTCCAATCGGCGCTGTATCAAAATACAGCTCGCTATAGCATTCGTCACTAGCAATGATAAAATCGTACTGATCAGATAGGCGAATGAGGTATTCCCAATCATCTATCGTCATGACTGAGCCTGTCGGATTGTTCGGACTACAGACAAACAAAAGCTGCGTGCGTGCCCAAACTTCTTTTGGTACTGCGCGATAATCCCCTTTAAAGTCATTATCTAGTGTGCAAGGTACAAAGTAAGGCGTTGCCTGTGCCAATATGGCCGCACCCTCATATATTTGATAAAACGGGTTGGGCATGACCACGGTAGGAGGTTGACCAGATACAGACAGCGAATGATTGCCAGTATCGATGACTTTGTGATCGACAACCGCTTGTACCAAACTAAAAATAGCCTCGCGTGTTCCCATCACTGGCAATACTTGCGTATTAGCATCGACATGATTTAAGAAAAACCGCTTCTCTAACCAGTGTGCAATGGTTTGGCGTAGTTCAAACAGGCCATTGGTCGTTGGATAACGGCTTATTTTGTCCAAATTTTCGCGTAGTACGTCCAGTACAAAAGCGGGTGGCTCATGCTTTGGTTCACCAATACCCAGTTTGATTTCACTGTAGTTATGGGCTGGGGTGCTATCGGCCAGTAGGGTAGCCATTTTTGCGAAAGGGTAAGGATGCAGATACGTTAAGTTGTGATTCATAGGTAGGGTAACTATAATAGACAATTAATAATAAAGTTATAAAGAAAATTTACATTTAAGCAGTGTAGCACTTCTCTTGTTTTTTGTCTTTTTCTTCTTTTTATGCTCAGACTGCCAAACTATTGGAGCATAAATGATGAAACAGACACAGAAGTAATGTACTGAAAAATGCTCAGAAAATCTTATCAATTGATAACTTATAACAATACAAAAATCTCTATCAGTCTTAATGATAGATCATGGTAAGGATAATTTGATATGCCTAGTGTTGCAAAACCCGATAGTCTTGACGCTAAAGATATCAATAATGAAAACTCTAATAGTAGCCTGCCGCGTACCAAATTGTACGAGCGACTCAAGCAACGCGAGCACAGCTGGTGGCAATCGCGTCAGCAACTGATTAACCGTAAAGAAAGAAAAATGTTTTGGTACGGTGAAAACAGCCTGATGATGTGGTTCTTATGGCAATTGGTCAGCTATGTCATCGTGGCAATGCTGCTGATGTTACTCAGCAAATTGCTGGGTATCATGCTGCCTTTATGGCAATATGTTGCTCTGTTTACCTTACAGACAATCATATTTTTGGTCATGTTGGCAGCCAAAGGTCAAATGGCGAATACTTTGCAACGCAAAATTGACAAAGATGAGTTGCTACGTGAAGAAGCTATGAATGAAATGATTATTCTAGCAGAGGACAGTCTCTATCCAGATGTGCATGCCCATGCCCCTCTTTCCCTAAGAGAGATGTATGAATATTTTGACAAAAGCTTCCATTTAGCAAGTTTGCATTGTTTGCTAAAAAGAGAGGTCGATGCTGGGCGTTTAATACTGACGCAAAAGCATATCGAAGCAGAGATTTTGCCGCCAGATCTTGCTGATGATGAGCTCAATGAGCACGCTAGCGAGATGATATACAAAAGCACTTTATAAAAAACAGCTTTGCTATTAGGTATTAATGTAATGGGGTATCAAGGCAAGTAGATATAAAAGCAATTAGATATAAAAAAGCATGCCATCGATAGCGTTATCAATGGCATGCTTTGTACTTTTTAAACAGGGCTTTTTTGACGTGCTTACTTCATTGCATTTGATTTAATAAAGAGGGCAGTCTTTCTGTACGCTAAGGCTCGCAATCAACGCTGACTTCAAAGTTTCAAGTCTGTCAGCAGAGAGTGGCTCATCGTTCTGATCACTGATATAAAACATATCTTCTGCGCGCTCACCCAAAGTAGTAATACGAGCTGCATGAACCTCAATTTTCTCTTGCAAGAATACTTGTCCAACTCGTGCGAGTAACCCTGGCTGATCGAGCGTTTCTAAGCTCATTATGTGCTGATCTGAGGCCTCATTAAACTCAAATTTGATGACCGTGGTCACTTCAAAGTTTCTGAGCTGACGCGGAATACGCTTGTTTGTAATCTTTAGCACTGTTGGGTCTTTAAAGGCGCTGATCAACCGCTGCTTGAGCTCTTGCTGACTCTCTTCATCGATTAATAATGTACCAGTAGGGTCAAGCAGCACATAAGAATCCAAAGCAAAGTCACGCGTGGCAGTAATAATGCGTGCATCTAAGACATCTAGATTCATTTGATCGAATACTGCCATAGTGACGGCAAATAGATTCATCTGATCTTGGGTATAAACAAAGACTTGCACGGCATCCAGTGCCAGCTCTCTATGCTCACGCAGTACGACCAATGGCGGGCTGTCAGCATTAGAAGCAAGACCAATCGGTGGATGATTCAAGATAGCTTCGGTATGCCATAAAATATCCTCAGCGATTTCTCGTAAGAAGTACTCGTCGCCCAAGTCATCCCATAGTCTCAGTACTTCTTCGCGATTCATGTGCTGGTTATTCACATTGGCCAGCATATTTAAGGCTTGCGTGCGTGTCGCACTAATCATATCTTGGCGATTGGTTGGGGCATCAATATCAGCGCGCAAAATACGACGAGTTTGTGAGTATAGCTGTTTCATGAGTGTGGCGCGCCAGCTATTCCACAACTGTGGATTGGTGGCGTTCATATCTGCCACGGTGAGCACATATAGATGGTTGAGATGTGTGACATTACCAACGAGATCTGAGAACAGCGTGACAACCTCAGGATCTGAGATATCTTTTTTCTGAGCGGTCATCGACATCAATAGATGATAACGGGTTAGCCAGCCGACCAAGTTGGCATCTGCCAAACTCATGCCATGCGCTAAGCAAAACTCAATCGATTCAGTTTGGCCCAGCTCGCTATGATTGCCGCCGCGACCTTTGGCGATATCATGGAACATCGCTGCCAGTACCAATATCTCTTTGCGTTCGATACGCTGAAAGATAGAGCTGACCAGTGGGAAATCTTCATAAAAACGCGAATCCGTAAAACGGTGCAATATGCGAATCAAAAATAACGTATGCGCATCAACCGTATAACGATGGAATAAATCGTATTGCATGAGCCCAGTCACTTGGGCAAAAGCAGGGATATAATTCCCTAATACGCCATAGCGGTTCATGGTACGTAGACGGTGAAACAGATAATTCTGTTCTTTTAAATTGGCCAAAAACAGTGCTTGGTGAACAGGATTATCACGATAGACCTGATCGATACCACGTGCGGCGATTTTTAGTGCGCGAAGGGTATGCGTACGGACGTTTTTGATATTGTGTTGACCCATCAATAAAAACATCTCCAGAATGGCTTCTGGATGTTGAGCAAAGACTCGATGATGCGCCATAGAGATTTGATCGCCAACTTTATTAAAGCGCGCATTAATCGGATGCTTTTTAGGGCGTTCATCATCTGATAGCTTTGGTTCTATAATCGTTTCGTAATAATGATTGGTGAGCATTTCAGACAGAGTCGATATCTGCATGGCACAGCGATAATAGTCCCGCATAAATCGTTCAACAGCGGCATTAGGCTCGTCATCTGGCTGAGTCTCATAGCCCATTAATTGGGCAATCTCACGCTGATAATCAAACAGTAGCTTGTTTTCGTTCCGACCTGTCAATACATGTAGGTAGTGACGTATTTGCCATAAATAACCTTCTGCAAAACTCAGCTCATCAAATTCTTTTTCAGTCAAAAAGTTCTGCTGTACCAAGTCATATAACTTGCCCACTCGGAAGTAACGCTTAGTCACCCAGCCGATAATATGAATATCACGCAAGCCACCAGGAGCGGTCTTGATATTTGGCTCAAGGTTGTATTCGGTAGCATTGTGCTGTAGATGGCGCGCTTTGGCTTCTTCGATTTTTACCTCAAAGAATCTACGCGGTGACCACTGTTCATTGACAATTTTGACAGGCATCTCTTGCAGTGCTTCATTGCCAATCAATAGCCGAGCTTCGAGCTGTGCGCTAGCAATCGTGTGATCAAGCGCAGCTTCGAGCGCATCATTGACGGTACGTACCGAAAGCGCAGGCTCCAGTCCGATATCCCATAACAATGCAACTAAGCGATCAATTTTCCCACTGGTCTCAGCGTCAATCTCATCAGGAGATAATAATAAAATATCGATATCTGAATAGAGCGACAGCTCGCCGCGACCATAACCACCCGTGGCGAAGAATGCCAAGTCGGTCTTATCCAGCTCAAACCACTTAAACAAAGCAATCAGTAACTCATCTATCGCACAGGCACGAACGGTCACCAACTGACGAATATTCACACCACGCTCAAGTGCGCGACTGATGTCTTCATTGATTTGAGTCAACCACTTAGGAATACCCAGTAGTGGTTTTTCGGCGTTATCGCTATCTGATAGTGATGTGTTGGTCGCTATGTCAGCTGACAGCAACGGTAATGGCGTTAGGTCAATAGAGGTGATATCACAATTAAACATGAGTGTTATCCAATTAAGAGTTTAGAGATAGCTCGTTAAGATGAAAGCCTATGACAACTATGGTGCTATAGTCAATCCACTATAAATTCGATATGGTGTCAGTCTCGCTTAGTCTACTATCTGTAGTACTTTCACTCGGCTTTCTTGTATCAAATTATATTGAACCGACTATATGTAGCGTACTATAAAAATCAGAATGTGCTAAAACTGTATGGGTATGAAAAGTATAAGGATAAAAGATCAATAAGCATAATACTCAATTCACCCTGATTATAGTCCAAAAAAAAGACCGCCTAGGCGATCTTTTATTATATTACTGAGTCAAAAAGCTTAAATCTTCTTCAGGGCGGGTGGTAAACACCTCGCAACCATTGTCTGTCACGACCATCGTATGCTCCCATTGAGCAGACAGCTTACGGTCTTTGGTAATCGCCGTCCATTCATCTGGCAGGATTTTGGTCTGCCACTTGCCTTCATTAATCATTGGCTCAATAGTGAACGTCATGCCAGTTTTTAGCTCAAAGCCTGTGCCTTTTTTGCCATAATGCATGACTTGTGGCTCGTGATGGAATTCATTACTGATGCCGTGTCCACAGAACTCACGTACGATACTGAAACGCTCAGGCTCGACCACTTCTTGAATCGCGGCACCTACATCGCCCAAACGTGCGCCATTTTTGACAACACTCATACCTGCATAGAGTGCATCCTGTGCCACTTTACAGATGCGCTTGGCCATAATAGAGCCGTTGCCGACAATCCACATTTTTGACGTATCGCCGTAATAGCCATCTTTAATGACGGTCACATCAATATTGATAATGTCGCCATCTTTTAGTAGTTTGTTTTCACTCGGAATACCGTGACAAACCACATGGTTGACCGAGGTGCAGATTGATTTAGGGAAGCCATTATAGTTGAGTGGCGCAGGGATAGCGTCTTGTACATTAACGATATAGTCATGAGCAAGACGGTTCAATGCTTCGGTGCTGACACCCACTTTAACGTGTTCGTCCAGCATAACCAACAAATCGCTGGCCAGTTTACCGGCGATACGCATTTTTTCTATGGCTTCTGGAGATTGGATCAAGGATTTTTTAGTCATCATAATCGTACTTATAGTTATGGAATTAATAGGGGGGATTATAGCATAAATGCAGGCGCGACGGTTTTGAGAGAGTGGCGAACAAGTCTGGCGCTATATTATCCGTACACTGGTATTAATAGTCCTGTTCTCAAAAATTTCAAGATTTTTGTACTGATGAGTATTGTGTTCGGATTATCTAATAGCTACCTACATATCAGGTGCTATCAGCATGGTTCACAAGCGAGTGTAGATGGATATCAAATACTTCAAACGAGGTTAACGCAGTAATATTTTTATAAGAGAATGACTATACTGAAGCTATGATGACAATCCGGCATTAACTATGCACAATAGAACGCGCTATGCAGATTGATAAGTTTGATAATTTATTAATAATAAAAATCATTGATGGAAAATGCGAGACATCTCGTTTACTCGTAATTAAAATTTTGAATTGAATCGATACAGGAGTTTATATGAAGAACACAACTAAAATAATGATGGCCGCAACGCTGGCTATAGGTACGCTTGCTGCTGGTTGCCAAACCACCAATATTACGGCACCTGTCACTCAACCAGTAACTTCTGCTGCTTTACAAGCATATAACTGGCAGTTGGTCGATGCTAAGCTCACTAGCGGTGATAAAGTTAGCCAACTGTTCTTTGATCCTACCAAACCGTTAACGCTAAATTTTATGAATAATAACGGCAGCGATTACGTAGCATTTATGAACACCTGCAACAGTATGAGTGCGGGCTATAGCGTTGTTAATGGCGATGTACAAATTAAAAATGGCATTAGTACTATGATGGCCTGCCCAGAACCGCAAGCAAGCTTTGATAAAGCGACTTTGGCAACGGTAGAAGGTAAGTATAGCCTCAATAAAAATGCCAATAATGTTCCTATTTTGACCATCAAGAATGACAGTCAAATCGCACATTTCAAAGCCGTTGCTAAATAAAGCTGTTTATAACTAATCCAATCTTTAAGCAATTGAGTCTCTCTGCAAGCTGTGTTGCAATGTAAGATTTCAAAGCAAAGTAGTATTTTGATTAAGCCTCACTTTATAGTGGGGCTTTTTTTGTTCAAAACTAAAGTCCAATTTACGTTACACTAGTGTAACAAGTTGTATTTTATAAACATTGCATCTAGCCCACACTGCGTCTAACCAACACTTTGCGACGTACCTTTCATAGCGTACCTATTGGACTTTACCTTATGCTAAAAACCTCCGTGTTAAAACCAACGATCAGCATGCGTATAATAAGCAGCACGGTCGCTATAGCAGCTCTCAGCGCTTTAGCTGGCTGTCAGACGCTGCCTAGCAAACCAGCCAATATGTCTACCAGTACCGTCGATAGTAATCCATTAACTGCGCGTATGCCTGTGATGGACCGTCAAGGGCGCATAGCCTATGTGGATGAGCAGGGTACAGGTGCCGCAAAAATATCGACACTGTATAGCATCCGTCCTGATGGTAGTGATCGTCAGTTGATTGATCAGATAAATGGCTATATCTATGCGCCTGCATGGTCTGCGGACGGTCAACGGCTTGCCTATAGTAAACAAGCACCACGTCAAAACCCAAAAATTTATATCTATGACCGAAAAAGTAAAACCCAAAGTCTGATCGTTAATGCTGAAGGCAGTAATATGTCCGCGTCATTCTCACCTGATGGTCAAAAACTCCTCTATAGCTCAACCGTCGGTGGCAACGCAGATATTTATGAGATGCGTCTGAACGATGGTAATACCAAACAGTTGACTACACTATCAAGTACTGAGGTACAGCCAAGCTATGCGTTTGATGGCAAAAGCTTTGTGTATACCAGTGATAAAGTCCGTGCTGGACGCCCAAGTATCTATCGCTATGACTTTGCCACTGGCAATGCGACGCCTATGCCGACTAATGGCTATGTCGCGAGTCCTCAGCTCAGTGCAGACGGTCAGCAGTTAGCGTATCTCAACGGTCGCAAGGCTGCGGTTATGACATTGGCTACCCGTCAAACCATCGATCTCGCAGAAACAGGACTCGATGAGCCTGCACGGTTATCACCGTCTGGACAGTATGCAGTTTATCCAATGCGCAGCTCGCAAGTGAGCAGCCAAGGCACTAGAAATATAGGCAGCCTCGTTATCCGCTCGTTATCTGGCAACACAAGCTACAGTATTAATAGTGATGCTGGCGGGATGGTGCGTTCACCGATTTGGGGACGCTAATGGCGAAATCTATGTATTATAGGGTGAGATGTCTATATAATTAATAAAGAAACATAAGTTGATTCTATGGCTTAAGTTTTTATGGTCACCACATAAATTTTATAAACGGCTCATCCGGATTCTGCGTATCAATATACTATATATAAACATACTCTATATAGAGATACTGGATTAGGTGAGCAAAAGGAGAAAGTACGTAATGCAAGAGTCGTTTTTGATATTCATCACCAAAATCAGCTTGTACCCGACGATAGTCTTTACAGGATTGGTGATGTTTGTGACCTTGTATTGGATGGTTTCTCTACTTGGTATGGCAGATATGGATACGGTAGATATTGGCGATGCAAGTGGCGGGGGTAGCAATTTGACCTCATCAGGTTTTGTGTCGGGGCTGCTGCTCAAGTTCGGTCTGTATGGCATACCACTTATCGTTATCCTTAGCCTAATCAGCTTAATTGGTTGGTTGTTAAGTTACTTCTATACCAGTTTTTTACATCAAAATTTTGATTCAGGCATTTTATATTACCTATTTGGCACCGGAGCGCTAATCTTTGTATTGGTCATCTCCATGTGGCTGACAGGTATCATTATTTCTCCCATCCGCAACAAAATAGCCAAAATACCTAGACGCAATGCTGCTAGCAATATCGGCAAAATCGCGGTTGTACGTACCCTTAGTGTCACGGACAAACACGGCGAAGTGGAATTGAATGATGGCGGTGCAGGATTGATACTCAAAATTCGCTCAGACATCAATGATGGCTCGCTGAAACAAGGCGATCGAGTGATGTTGGTGGAGTATTTAGAGGCAGCCAATACCTATCGCGTCGCCCCTGTAAAAGATAAATAACCACTATAGTCACTCCACTATAAAAGTGTTACTGCGTTAACCTCGCTTGAAGTATTTGATATACATCTACACTCGGTTGCCTTGTACTACTTTTAAATTGAATCGACTATATAAATAATTTAGCCACTAGTAAGTAATTTAGTCACGATGGTTCTCCATCATTATTTTCAGCACATCATTATCGCTTTTAGCACAGAATAACTCATAGAATAAACAGCGATTTAGTCAGAGGTTTTAGAAGCATCTCTGGTTTAGGCATAATAGTTTTAGCAATGATTTAAACGGTTTTAAATTTGGTTATAGTCGATTCAGAATAATGCAGATATAAGAATGGTGCGTGATAGGGCTATTAAGGCACACGTGCTATAAAAGGTGCTATAAACAGTAAGTTTAACAGGCCTGATAGCATATCTGATTTATATAGAATTGATTATGGAATGTTTTAATTAAAGGAATGGATATGGACACACTCATTATCGTCGGCGTGGTTGTAGTGCTGGCGTTTGTTTTTATGATGGTCGCACTACTGATGCTCAAGGCCTTTTATTTTAAGGTCGAGCAGGGCAAAGCACTCATTATCAACGGTGTGAGTAAAATTGCCGTACGTTTTGATGGTGGTTTTGTTTGGCCGGTCATCAACAAAAAAGAGTTGATGAGAATCTCGCTTATCACCTTAGAAGTGGACAGACGCGGTAAAGAAGGTTTGATTTGCGCAGACAACATGCGTGCTGATATCACCGTGGCATTTTATTTACGCGTTAATGAAACCGAAGAGGATGTGCTAAAAGTCGCCAAATCGGTTGGGGTAGAGCGTGCGTCAGATAAAGTCGCTGTCAACGAGCTGTTTAATGCTAAGTTCTCTGAAGCGCTAAAAACGGTTGGTAAGCAGATTGATTTCGTCAAACTGTTTGAAAACCGCAGCGAGTTTCGTGACAGTATCGTTCAAGAAATTGGTAACGATCTGAATGGCTATGTCTTAGAAGATGTGGCGATTGATTACTTAGAGCAAACCCCAAAAGCGTCATTAGATTCAAGTAATATTTTAGATGCTGAAGGTATCAAAAAGATTACTCAGCTAACGGCTTTCCAAAACGTCATCACCAACGAGCTTGAGCGTGATGAAGAGCTGGCTGTTAAGAAAAAGAATGTTGAAACCAGAGAGGCGATGCTAGAGCTAGAGCGTCAGCAAGCCGATGCCGAAGCCAAACAGCAACGTGAAATCTCGTCAGTAATTGCACGCGAAACGGCTGAAACTCGCAAGATTGAAGAAGAAGAGCGTAAAAAGTCTGAAACTGCTGTTATTTCGGTTGAGCAGGATTTGGCCATTCAACGTGAGAATCAGCAGCGTGAAATCGAAGTAGCAGGTCAAAATCGTCTACGTGCAGTCGTCATCGAAGAAGAAAAAGTGACGCGTGCTCGTGATTTAGAAATTGTCTCTCGTGAGCGTGAAGTTGACTTGCAACGTATCGAAGCCGAACGTGCGATTGAGCTTGAGAAAAAAGAAATTGCCAACGTCATTCGTGAACGTATCGCAGTGGATAAAACGGTCGCGCAAGAAGAAGAGCGTATCAAAGAAGTCCGCGAAATTAGCGAAGCGGAGCGTTCTAAGCAGACACGCGTCCTAGCAGCAGAAGCCGATGCAGAAGAAATCAAAGTACGTCAGGTGAAAAAAGCCGAAGCAGAAGAGCTGTCAGCCAAGCACAAAGCCGTCGAAATCACCACGCTTGCCGCTGCTAATCTTGAAGCATCTGCCAAAGATTCAGAAGCCAAAATTAAAATGGCCGAAGGTACCAAAGCAGAAGAGTCAGCACATGGCTTCGCTGAAGCGGCTATCCAAGAAGTCAAAGCCGCTTCTTTAGAAAAAGAAGGCATTGCGAAAGCCAATGTTATCAAAGCGACTGGACAAGCTGAAGCGCAATCAGATCGTGAAAAAGGTATGGCAGATGCTGAGGTTATCGCGGCTCGTGGCGAGTCTAAGGCAAAAGCTGAGCGTGATATCGGTATGGTCGATGCAGAAATCATCGCCGCTCGCGGTGAATCTACCGCCAGAGCTGAGCGTGAAAAAGGTATGGCAGATGCTCAAGTCATCGCGGCTCGCGGTGAGTCAAATGCCAAAGCAGAACGTGAAGTTGGATTGGCAAAAGCCGAAGTTACTCGCGCACATTTCCAAGCCGAAGCAGATGGTCTGGTCGAGAAATTCAATGCCATGGGTAGCATGAGCAAAGAAGCACGTGAGCACGAAGAGTTCCGCATGAGTCTTGAGGCAGCCTTGCAAGAAGCGCTTGCTTCTATTGACGCTGGTAAAGAAATTGCGAAAGAAAATGCTGAAGTATTGGCAGTGGCGCTACAGAAAGCCAAAATCGATATTGTTGGCGGCGAAGCACATTTCTTTGACAACTTTGCTAAATCACTGTCTATCGGTAAAGCCATCGATGGCCTAGCGGGTAAGTCAGACACATTGAGCGGTATCATCAATGGTGTGATGGCCAGTCAAGCCATGAAATCAAACCAGAAAAATGATGATAAAACGACTTATTAATAGGGTCTAAAGGCCTAGGGCGTGTCTTCAATTCAATCGATAGTTATCTAAATGGGTTAAAAATGGCTAAATCTTGTCAAATGGCGTCAAATAGCTGACTAATATCTCGATATTATCTGCGCTATTTTCCTTGTTTGACTGCGATTTATCTCATTTTTATCACCATTTTTAAAATGAGGACACGCCCTAGTCTTAATGTGCAAGTATTAGTGAGCAAGTTTTTATCATTTAGTATGAATAAGTAATATTCTCTAAAATACAAAATCTGTCGTGTAGGCGGCAGATTTTTTTGGCTAACTCAGGGTGATTCAGAATGACGAATCATGATGAGATTGGCTAATCTAAAAAAATAGCAGTGACCACTCGTTTTTTTAGATTAGCCAAGTGCTTCTTACTTTCAATGATTCTTTATTGCCCAAAATTCTCTTATAGTGGATTCAGTTTAAAAGAGATACAAGGCAACCGAGTGCAGATGTAACTGTGATACTTCAAGCGAGGTTAACGCTGTAGCTCTTTTATAAAGGATTGACTATATTATGTAAAAACAGAAACGGACGAGCAACGATGGCGGACACGCAAAACTCAACAAATTCAGACAGCAACGATAATGCTAATCAAGCCAACCAAACCGATCAGGCAGTTGCTTCAGGCAATGCTTATGAGCTCATCAAAAAACGTCTGACGGAACAAGGCGGCCGTTTAGAGACGCAAACGCAGACGCTAAATAATGCGCGTCTCGAAGAGTTTGGCAGCACCCAAATGCAAGTCATCGCCCGTACGCGTATTCGTACCGAGTACAACTGTGTGGCACAAGACATGGTGCAGGTCGGCGATTATTTGCTATTTGGCTACAACGTTTTTATGGGGCTCAAACGCGCGAGCAATATTAAGGATGTGTTGTCGTTATATCGCCTGAACGAGCCAGCTGGTAATGAAGAAGAGTATCAGCTCGAAGAGGTTGATTTAAAAGGGACGTTTTTGGCTCAAGACGCTTTTGTCCAAGACTTCAATGAGCTGTATCGATATTACAAACAAACGCGCCTGATTCAAATAACGGTGAAAGACAGCAAATTGCTGTTGGCGTTTCAGATTGGTGAGCGCATCACTGATATTCGAGTGTTCCGTTTTGCGTTAGATTTTAGCCAAGGCACACCAGAGTCGGCGCAAGTCGCTTATGTGGACAATCGAGGCGAGCGTGACATTGAACTGCCGCCTGCTTATGATTTTGACTGGATTGAGACCACACGCGATCAAATGGTGAATGGCAAATACCCCCATATGAATATCTTAGACACGATATTTGTAGAAACCGTCGGTGGCGATTTGACCATTAAGATTGAGGACAATACGCAGTCAGGGCAAGGTATTTATAGCGAACCGGTCAATGACCGTACCCAGTCGCTGACGGATGCTGAGATTGCGTATGCCAAAGTGGGCAGTCTAATACTGCTTAAGATATTGCCCTATCGTGAAGAGGACTACCGTTATTTCGTTTATAACACCTTGACCGAAGCGGTGCTGCGATTGGATGCGATTGGCCAGTCATGTGTCCAGCTACCAGAAGACCATGGCATCATGTTTCCGGGTGGTTATTATTTACAGACGGGTGAGTATAAGCTGTTCGAGGCCAATAACGTTGGCGCTACTGACTTACGGTTTAAGCGTAAAATTGTATCGCCGAATGGGGAAGACGTTCTATTCTTATTTTATGACAGAGACTTGGGCGTCACGGGGCTGTTTCCTTATAACTTGATTAAAAAGCAATTGGCAAATCCTATCTATTGCAACGGTATGGCTTTGGCTGAGAATGGCCGCTTGGTACTGTTCAGTGACCAAAGTGAGCCATCTCGTATTCACCCGATGCAAATATGGCACACGCCTTATGCTTCACACGAGTATGTGAGTGAACTGCCAGAGAGCACGAGTTTTTATGGCAAAATTGGTAATAAAGAGTTGGTACGCGGTATCTCAGATCTTTATAGCATTACCCGCCTGATTGACAATCAAAGCGTGTCACAAAAACTCTATGAAGAGCTGACCAATAATACCAGCCGACTCTTTGACAGCTATTATTGGTTGTCTGAGCCTGAGCTGAGCGAAGTCGCCAGTAGTATTAAAGAAGTGACGGCCACGGCTGAGCTAGTGATTGACGAGTTTGCCAAAGTACAAAGTATCCAGAAGCAAACCCAAACTGCGTTAGCCGATGCCGATACGCAGCAAAGTGAGATTTTGCGGCAGATACGGGTCACTAGCTTTGAGTCGGCCAGTGATTATGTCGATCAGTTGTCAGCGTTAAGACGCCAAAAAGGCCGTTTGGTCAGCTTGGAAGATTTGCGCTATATAGATGCCGATAAGCTACAAGCATTACAGGCACAGTTAGAAGAAGCAGAGAGCGAGCTGGCTGAAAAAACGGTATTGTTTTTAAGTGGTGAAGAGGCACTATCAAGCTACGAAGGCATATTGGTCGATGTCAGTGAGCGCTTAAACACCGCAGAAACCAATGCTGAGCTAAAACCTGTACTGGAAAAAATTGATGAGACCGCGCAAGGGTTAGATTTATTAACCGAGTTGCTAGGAACATTAGATGTGGCCGATGCCACCGTGCGTACGCAAATCATCGATGACATATCGACCATTTATGCCAGCCTGAACCAGAGCAAAGCCAAGCTCAATCATAAACGCAAAAATCTAGGCTCTGCCGAGGCCGTCGCGCAATTTGGTGCGCAGTTTAAGCTGTTTGGTCAATCCATTGCCAATGCCTTATCCATTGCCAATACCCCTGAGAAATCAGATGAGCAAATGGCAAAGTTATTGGTACAGCTAGAAGAGTTAGAAAGCCAATTCGCTGATCCAGAGACCAATAGTGGCGATCAGTTTTTAGCCGATATCATCAGTAAGCGTGAAGAAATTTACGAGACTTTTGAAAACCATAAGCAGCAATTGCTTGATGCTCGTAATCGTAAAGCGCAAAACTTAGGTGATGGTGCGCTACGGATGCTTGAAAGTATTAAAAAACGCACGCAAAGCACAGGTGTCACAGGCTTTACAGAAGAGGAAGCGCTCAATACTTACTTTGCGGCTGATGGTCTGGTACAAAAAGTGCGCAACATCGCAAAAGAGCTGCAAGCGATGGGCTTTAGTGTTAAAGCCGATGACATCGATGCCCGTCTAAAAGCCATTCAAATCGAGAGCTATAAGAGTCTAAAAGACAAGTCGGACTTGTTTGAAGATGGTGGTCAAATCATCAAACTGGGTAAGCATCGTTTTTCAGTCAATACTCAGCCGCTTGATTTGACATTATTGAGTCGTCAACAGTCAGATGGCAAGCGCGTGCTGAACCTACATCTAACGGGTACAGATTATTATGAAGTGCTTAATAATACTGAGCTGAACGCCTTGCGCCCGTATTGGGACATGAATATCGCCTCCGAGTCTGACAAGGTGTATCGCGCCGAGTACTTAGCCTATAGCATTATCGAAAGTGCCAAGAGCAGTCAAGATGGCCTAACCGAAGAACGTCTATATCAAGCATACGATGCGACTGTCATTACCCTCGATATTAATGGTGATATTGATAATGACAGTCCATTGTCCAAACTGGTCAAAGCTTACGCCACCCCTCGCTATCAGCTTGGCTATGACAAAGGCATTCATGACCATGATGCCACGCTATTATTGATGCAAATATTGCCAACGTTGCGTGAGGCAGGGCTACTGATTTATACCCCGCAAGTACGTGCCCTGGCGCAATTATTCTATTGGCAGTTAAATATCGTACAAGCGCTTGGTTTAGACAGC
Source organism: Psychrobacter sp. TPE 89C (assembly GCF_055522395.1). Lineage (NCBI taxonomy): Bacteria > Pseudomonadati > Pseudomonadota > Gammaproteobacteria > Moraxellales > Moraxellaceae > Psychrobacter > Psychrobacter sp. TPE 89C. The sequence continues at coordinate 28,331 of NZ_JBVFXW010000016.1, read as the reverse complement.
TTGCGTCAATTTGGTTATGACGCTTGGTTAAATGAATCAGTGCTGACACGCGCAAATAACTGGACAGATAGAGCCGCGACCGCCGAGCAACTGCGCCGTGCATTGGGCAGCGATACTGCGAAGTCTCTATTGGTCGAGGACATGAGCCAAGTGATGCGTCATTTTGTTATGGCTCATAATGATGACAGTCTTAGCGCTGATAAAGAGGGTAGCGTTGATAAAGGCGCCAACATCTTCAAGCCAAGCTACGTTCAGCTTGCTTGTGAATACTTGGTGAGCGTCATGGGGCAGTCAGCTGAATCGAATGCAGGTGCATATAACACAATAAAATGGCAAACCAGTCAACAAGCGCAGCAGTTATGTGATCAACTAAGCCAAACGCTAAATAGTGCCTCAGGCAGCACGCAAGCGACGGCCAGTTTTGACCAACTACAGTCTTCTATCAGTAAGCTTGGATTCCAACCCAAATCAGCCTATGAGCTACTAGCCACATGGTTTCATGCACTACTTGATAAAACCTACGGTAGTACTGAGTCGGCTAACGTATTAGCTGATGGCACGGATGAGGCAGGCGAGGCACTCAGTGAAGATCAGCTTGCTGAGATTGAAACACAAAACGCGCTACGCAAGCAGCAATTAGAAAGTGGCCGTCATTATGTGCCTGAAGCCATTGCCGTCTTGCTTACCCAATTAAATGATGCCCAGCGTGAAGCTTTGGTGCAACGACTCATTGATTCAGGTGCTACTTTTAATAAAGGGCTAAGTGCTAAAGGATTGGGCAATCAAGGTTTAAACAGTACAGGCGCAAGTGGCACACCATCAGCCTTGTCATTTTCCTCAATCACCTCGTCGGCTACGTCATCGACTACATCATTGACCAGTATTAATAATCCGCTCAATCAAGTGCAAAGCTTTGAGCGTAGTACGGGTAAGGTGTCGCTTGAGATACAAGTCAATAATTTGCTGGGTGAACATATACGTATTCATCAGCAGACCTTAACCTTTGCCGTCGATGATTTCTTAAATCGTTTGCATCATCATGATACCCAAGTCATCCCTGCCTACAGACGTTATCTGGCCATGCGCTCAGAGATATTGCATGATTCAAAAGAGACGCTGCGACTGGACGAGTTTATGCCGCGTCCACTGTCCTCATTTGTACGTAACCGTCTGATTAACGAGAGCTATCTGCCACTCATCGGTGACAATCTTGCCAAACAGATGGGCACGGTCGGCGAGGATAAGCGTACCGATTTGATGGGTATTCTCATGATGATATCGCCACCAGGGTATGGTAAAACCACCTTGATGGAATACGTGGCAAATCGTCTTGGCCTTATCTTTATGAAGATTAACTGTCCGTCACTCGGTCATGACGTCACCTCATTAGATCCCGAAAAAGCCCCCAATGCTACCGCCCGAGAAGAGCTGAATAAAATCAACTTAGCCTTTGAGATGGGCAGTAACGTCATGCTTTATCTCGATGATATTCAGCATACCCATGCGGAATTTTTACAGAAGTTTATCTCATTGGGTGATGGTACACGCCGTATCGATGGCGTTTGGCAAGGTAAGACCAAGACCTATGACATGCGTGGCAAAAAGTTCTGCGTGGTCATGGCAGGTAACCCATACACCGAAAGCGGCGAAGCCTTTAAAGTGCCGGACATGCTCGCCAACCGTGCCGATATCTATAACCTAGGCGATATCATGAGCGGCATGGAAGAGGTGTTTGCACTCAGTTATATCGAAAACTCGCTGACCTCTAATACCGTCCTCGCACCAATGGCCAACCGTGACTTAAGCGATGTACATCGTTTGATTAAAATGGCGAAAACGGATAATGCCAACCTCGCTCAAGCACAAAGCAGCGATTTGACGTATCCGTATAGCACTTCAGAAGTTAACGAAATTATCGCCATATTGCGTCATATGTTTAGGGTGCAAGAAGTCATTCTGGACGTCAACCAAGCCTATATTGCCTCCGCCTCGCAAGATGATAAGTATCGTGTTGAGCCGATATTTAAGCTGCAAGGCAGTTATCGTAATATGAATAAGATGACCGAAAAGCTATCGGCGGTCATGAATGAAGAAGAGCTGAACCAGCTAATAGATGATCACTATCTGGGCGAGTCGCAGCTATTGACCCAAGGCGCAGAGAGCAACTTGCTCAAGCTTGGCGAGATGCGCGGTGTCTTGACCGAAGCAGAAACAGAGCGTTGGGCGCAAATCAAAGCTGACTTCTTACGTAACAAAGCCATGGGCGGTGAAGATGGCGATACGGGCGCGCGTATAGTCGCCCAATTAGTTGATTTGGCCAGTGGCTTCAATGCCATCAGTAGCCAGTTTGAGACATATTTAACGAAAAACGACCCAGAGCAAATCGCTCGCTTACGAGAAGCAGGACAGCAAGCGCAACTCGATGCCCAGCTAAACGCCCAATTAGAAGCACAAAAAATACTTGCCGATAGCGTCGTTAATAATGCCAAAGTCGTCAGCGATAGCATCGATAATGGCTTTGAAAAAAGCGTGAGCCAATTGCTGCAAATATATAAGCACGATCATAAGTCAGAAGGCGAGTATCTCAAGCAAAACCAATATGCACAAAAACAGCTCATGGTGCAGCTGGTCAATGCCGTTGAACAACTGGCGCAAAAAATGGCGGATAGCTTGTCTAGTAGTTTAACTGAGACCCTAGCTAAGAGTGATGATAATCAAGCGGCAGATAGTGATATCCCTGATATTCATCAGCAGACCGCATTGATGGCAACTGCCCTCAAGCAAGCATTAGAGCCATTGACGATGCGGATGGATGAGAAGCTGGCGATTGATACCAGCACAGATCAATCTGGTAAGTTAATCGTCAATAGTCTCAACAGACTAAACAAGATCTTTGATGATTATGATTAATAGCTGACGATTAACAACTAATGATTAATTATTAAAGTTTATGAGCAACCCTGATGCTTAGCACTTATGAATAGCACTTATGAATAGCACTTATGAATAGCACTTATGAATAGCACTTATGAATAGCACTATAAATAGGGCTTATGATTAAGAGACAGTGGTAATATAGTCGGCAACAGCTACTTTGGATACAATGACAGCGAGTAAGCGTGCTACAAACAGTAGGTTAAGCAAGCCTGACATCGTATCTGATGGTAGTGAATCGACTATATATTAAACAAACCAATGAGAAAATTATGGCGCACAAAAAGAAGAATGTCCGCAAAAAACTTTGCCCTGTCTGCGAGCGCGAGTTTAGCTGGACTAAGAAGCTTGATAAAAACTGGGAGAGCATGGTCTATTGCTCAGACCAATGCCGACGGGTGAAAAAGTATGAAGGGCTGGATCATCAAAAAGAAGATAAATAGGCAGTAAACATTAACCATAGATGTTAGATATACGGCACAAAGGGGCAGATGATGGCACATAAAAAGGTAAACCTACCGCAAAAAACCTGCCCTATTTGCCAGCGCTCGTTTACGTGGCGTAAAAAGTGGGAAAAGGACTGGGAGCAAGTAATTTATTGTTCTGAGCGTTGTCGTAGGGAGAAAGGTAAAGCAGATTAAGTTAATTCAAAATAGTAAGGTAAATTATGAGTAAGCATTTTGAGCACTCAAGCTTTCGGGAAAAGCTTATTGAACACTTATTTATTGGTGAGATGCTAAAGCTATCGTGGCTAAAAGATGATTGCCAACTAGAGGTCATGAAACCTGAAGTTGATAATGCAGGTTGTGATGTTGTCCTTGAAGACAATAATATTATTCGTCATATTCAACTCAAAACTTCGAAATTAGGTGCTAAAGCGTCAGGTCAAAAGGTTAATGTTCGTTTAGCAAATAAGCCTTCGGGATGTATTGTTTGGATAGTATTTGATGAAGATACTTTAGAGCTGTGTTCGTTTTATTTCTTTGGTGCTGAGGCTGGGAAACCACTAACTGGGCTAGAGAATGCTAAAATTGCAAAACATACTAAAGCTAATGCGGATGGTATAAAGGCCGAAAGACCTAATATCCGCACTATTAATAAAGGTCAATTTGATCATTACGATAGTATTGAGGCTTTATATGATATTTTGTTTGTTCCAAAAAGCTAAGGTTAGTCATTATTCCTTTTGATATGCTCGAATATTTTTTCACATATCTGTTTTGCAGAGTCTGTGAGATTCCAGTCCTCATTTTCCATTAAGGTTATGACATCTCGACAAAAATTTGATTTGTTCTTGATCGTTTTTTGACCACCTTCTGAGAAGGTAAAAGACGTCTCTTCTTCAGCTACAACCGGTACTATTCCGTCTGAGCGCATTGCTTCAAGTATATTATCTAAATACTCACCAATACCCAAATTTGAGCTCTCATAACTATCATCGAAATATTTATCATACTCATCGTTATATGCCAGCTTACTTTGATTACCTTTATTAGATAGTCCGCTATGAGGACACATAGAAAAGAACTTCTTTCTTAAAAGGTGAGCAGGTAACGTATTTTCTGTCTCTTTACCTTGAGTAACGACCATATTATCGTTCAGTTGGCTTTGAAGCTCTGTAAATCTAGGCTTGTCTCTCAAGTCTGCATCAGCAACTACGAGAGCGTGCGAAGTGGTTAATAGAGCAGGGAGTCCTTTATCAATGTTACTATCAACGTCATTAGGACAGTCTATTGCAAAATCCCAATGATCAAGATTAGAACCTTGATACTCTACAAATGCATAATGATAACCATCGATGAAACGTGAATAATCTTGCCATTTATCTTCATTACTTGTCTTTAGTTCTTCCAAATATTTCTTTAAGTATTGAACAAAGTAGAGACGATCAGTAATACCCTCTACCCAAATGGTGCAGTTTGCTAAAAACACAGAAGATGGTGAGACACCTAGGGTGCGTAATATAGTACGGTCATTGTCACAACGCTTGATTACCGTCTCGTATCTTTCCTCTCCGTCATCCATTTGCTTTTTGTCTACACGATATAAAGCAATACGTTTGTCTTCGTTAATCATATCAAGCAAATAGTTTGAATGGCTAGTTGCCATGTAGTAATGGTTAGTTTCATTCAATAAAAACTTCATTAACTGCTTAACGTAGCCAGCATGTAAATGCATTTCTGGCTCTTCGATAAAGAAGAAAGAGGGTTCGGTAGTTAGAAATGCTCTATAGGTAAGAATAATGATTTGCTGTAAACCATCACCGAGTCTAGAGATAGGAAATTGCTCTTCATCGCCAATTTTAATTTCTATAGTGTCAGTTTTTAAGTATGGAATGATGGTGATACTTTCGTTGTTAAAAAAATAGTGAGATAGCTTTTCCTGATAGTCTTGAATTCTTTGCCTTTCATTAGGTTTTCCTAGGAGTGAGTCTGTTAATAAGTCAAAAAACTCTTCACCTGAAATGATTTGATGATCTATAAAATCATAGTCCTGATAAGCTCTTTGAAGTAAAGGATTAGATATTAAAACTTCTTTTACTTGGTCAGTATTCCGCGTGGGATGATTCCTTGCAGAGTTTTTTATTTTTTCAGCTATAGAAGTTATATCTGATGAGCTAGTTTCATCTAACTTCGAGTTTTTAGGTAGCTTCTTTAGACTCCGTAGGTTGCTAATATAAAAGATATTAAATTTAGTGATATCCATGTTTTGATAAATTTTGTAGACTACCGATGGATCATCTATAAAATCGCTAGAGGCAGCAATTATTTTCTCTTTATCAAAGTCAACATGCTTATAACTTTCATAATCATGGCTTCCAGCCATTGAAAAGCCTTGAACAAAGTTACTTATTGAAAAGATATCTTTGATAATTGGGTCAAAGTTAGATAACATCGTTTCAAAGCCAGTTAATTCATTCCATTTTAAAATATTACTAGATTTATTAAATTTAACTAAAATATTTCTTATTGCATCAAAACGAGAATAAGAAGGGCGTACCTCTATTTCATTCTTATAACATTGAATAGCTAATTCTCGCATAAAACGGCTTTTGCCAGAATTATTAGCTCCTACAATAACATTCAAGCGTTTCAGTTCAAAAGGGTGGTCTCGATTCAAACCTTCGCTTGAATCGAAATTTGTATATCCTTTCTTGAACCAAAGCTCTATAGTATCTTCCATTGATATAACCTTAATTATTCACAAATCTAAATTCCATCAACATTAGAGCATTCACCATCAAGCTGCAACCAATAAACTCCCTACCTAGCATCTCTTTTAGCAAAAATATTCGCAACCAATGCACCACTAAAATTATGCCATACACTAAATATTGCACTAGGTAATGCAGCGACAGGGTTGAAATAAGTTGCTGCAAGGGCTGCGCCCAGACCAGAGTTTTGCATGCCCACTTCTATCATAATCGCGCGGCGTTGTTTCTCCGTAAATCCTGACAAACGAGCGATGACATATCCCAAGGTATAACCCGTCATATTATGCAAGGCAACCACGATAAAGACGATAGCACCGCTGTCTAGAATAGTCGCTTTAGACACAGCAACCACCGCCGCTATAATGATGGAAATACCCAATACCGACACCATCGGTAATACCTCGGTGACGAACTCGATCTTTTTACCCAAAAATTTATGAAAGATAACACCTAGCAATATGGGCAAGATTACGATTTTCGTAATGGTTATCATCATACTGGCCAAATCGATATCAATCAGCTGTCCCGCAAAAATGCTGAGTAGGATAGGAGTCAGAAAAGGCGCAAGTAGGGTAGAGATAGAGGTAATCGCCACACTCAATGCCACATCACCTTTGGCTAAGAACGTAATCACGTTACTAGAGGTACCGCCAGGGCAACAGCCAACCAAAATAACGCCGACCGCGATTAGAGGATCAAGGTTGAAAATGACCGTTAATAAGTAAGCGATAAGAGGCATTAGCGTGAACTGTGCTAATAGGCCTACCAGTACAGGCTTGGGACGTTTGACAATCTCTAGGAAATCTTCTGTTTTGAGCGTCATGCCCATCCCAAACATAATGATGCCAAGTATGGGAACGATTAAAAAAGCCAATGATGCAAAAAATTCAGGAAAAATAAATCCCAAAACAGCACTGACCAATGCCCAGATTGCAAAGGTTTTGCCAATCCAACTAGAAAGTAATGCAATCTGATTCATAGCCTATCTCACAAAGATAAAAATAATAGAATAGACAATAATCTAGCATGGTTATTGTTAGCAAATGATGAAAGTATTTTGCTATGAACGTAGCGATAAGTTTGCTGATGTAGGCAAAATAGAATGCCATAAAAAATGGCTTACCCATATTAAATAAGTAAGCCAAAAAAGAACTATTAGGTTTCTATAACTTGATTAGCCAATCCACTACAAGTTCGGATTTAACCACTTCTCAGCAGTCTTCATATCCCAGCCTTTACGCTCAGCATAACTCTCTAACTGATCACGGCTGATTTTTCCAACATTGAAGTACTCACTGTCAGGATGCGAGTAATAGAATCCGCTGACCGATGACGCAGGCCACATCGCATAGCTTTCGGTCAAGGTCGTACCGATCGCCTCTACCGTACCGAGCCAATCAAACAATTTGCCTTTTTCGGTATGCTCAGGACAGGCAGGGTAGCCAGGCGCAGGGCGGATACCGACGTATTTTTCTTTAATCATCTCATCATTAGTGAGTGACTCAGTCGGCTGATAGCCCCAATATTCTTTACGGATGAGTTCATGCAGATGCTCAGCGAATGCTTCAGCTAATCGGTCAGACAGTGCCTGTACCATAATGGCATTATAGTCATCGCCTGCTGCTTTATACTTTTCAGCGAGTGCTTCTGTACCGACGATTGAGACGGTAAAGCCGCCCAAGTGATCGGTATGCGTCTCTGATGGTGAGACAAAGTCTGCCAAGCTAAAGTTTGGCTTACCACTGGCTTTGTCGCTTTGCTGACGTAAGTGCTCAAACTGATAGGTCGGTTTGCCACCATCAGTAGGTGCATCGTCATAGACTGTGACCGTATCGGCATCAGTACGGCGAGCAGGCATGATTTTGAACACGCCTTTGGCCACGAGTGATTTCTCATCGATCATCTTTTGCATCAGCTCATTGGCATTATCAAATAAATCACGTGCCGCTTCGCCAACCACATCGTCTTGCAAGATTTTCGGATACTTACCGACCAGTCCCCAAGAGATAAAGAACGGCGTCCAATCGATATATGGCAGTAGGTTGGTGATAGGGTAATCATCCAATATCACTTGGCCTAACTTATTAGGCACTGGTGGCACATAGTTTTCCCAATCGTACTGAAAGCCAATCTTGACAGAGTTCGCATAAGAGATCTTGGCCGCTTTTGGCTGACGCTTGGCCAGACGCTCACGTACTTTGACGTACTCTTCACGTGTCTCATCGATCAGCGCTTGACGATGCTCTTTTGATAGCAGCTTGGTGACTACACCAACAGAGCGTGAGGCATCAGTGACGTAGATGACACCATCATTTTGATACTGCGGCTCAACCTTGACGGCGGTATGCGCTTTAGAGGTAGTGGCACCACCAATCATCAATGGTAGCGTCATGCCGCGCTCTTGCATTTGTTTGGCGACATAGACCATTTCATCGAGGCTTGGGGTAATCAAACCAGACAGGCCGATGATATCGACTTTTTCTGCAATGGCGGTATCGAGGATTTTTTCACAAGGTACCATCACACCCAAATCGACAATGTCATAACCATTACAGCCGAGCACCACGCCGACGATGTTTTTGCCGATATCATGCACGTCACCTTTGACGGTCGCCATCAGGATTTTACCTTTGACTTCGCCTTCGACTTTTTCGGCTTCGATATACGGGTTCAACCAAGCGACTGACTGCTTCATCACGCGCGCTGATTTCACGACTTGCGGTAAGAACATTTTACCGGCACCGAATAAATCACCGACGATATTCATACCGTTCATGAGTGGGCCTTCGATGACTTCTAGCGGTTTGGGATATTTCTCCCACGCTTCTTTGGTATCGGCTTCGATAAAGGTGGTAATACCTTTTACCAGTGCATGGGCAATACGGGCTTCGACGGTGCCTTCACGCCAGCTCATGTCGATCGTGCTTTCTTTTTTCTTGCCACCGTCTTGGTAGTTTTCGGCAGCTGTCATCAGGCGTTCAGTTGCGTCTTGACCTGTTTCGCCTTGGTTGCGGTTGAGCATGACATCTTCGATAGCGTCACGCGCTTCCTTTGGAATATCATCGTATAACTCAAGCATGGCTGGGTTGACGATACCCATTGTCAGGCCATTGGTAATCGCGTGATATAAGAATACCGAGTTGATGGCTTCACGAATCGGGTTACCACGGAAACTAAACGACACGTTAGACACACCGCCCGATACCATGGCGTTTGGCAAGTTATCCGTAATCCATTTAGTGGCGTTGATGAAATCAGCACCGTAGTTGTTATGCTCAGTGATACCAGTGGCAACGGCAAAAATGTTCGGGTCAAAAATGATGTCTTCAGAAGGGAAACCGACTTCATTAACCAACACATCATAGCTACGCTGACAGATTTGAATTTTACGCTCGTAAGTATCGGCTTGACCATCTTCATCAAATGCCATAACGATAACGGCGGCACCGTAGCGCATACACAGTTTGGCGCGCTCGACGAATTCAGCATGACCTTCTTTTAGTGATATAGAGTTGACGACAGATTTGCCCTGAGTGCGCTTTAGGCCTTCTTCGATGATGTCCCATTTAGAGGAGTCAATCATGAGCGGTACGCGGCTGATATCTGGCTCACCAGAGACCAAGTTGATGAAGTGAATCATCGCCTGCTTGGAGTCGAGCATGCCCTCATCCATGTTGATATCGACGATTTGCGCGCCGCCCTCTACTTGATCACGAGCGACATCGAGTGCTTCGGTATAGGCTTCGGTTTTGATCAAGCGTAAGAATTTTTTAGAGCCTGTCACGTTGGTACGTTCACCGACGTTGACGAACAAGCTGTCTGCTGTGATGGTAAATGGCTCAAGTCCAGACAAGCGGCATGCAGGGGCGATTTCAGGAATCACGCGCGGCGCATAGTTTTTTACCATATTCGCGATTTGGCGGATATGTTCTGGTGTCGTACCACAGCAGCCACCGACGATGTTTAAGATGCCTGCTTTCGCAAAGCCTTCAAGCAATGCTGTCGTCTCATCAGCCGTTTCATCATATTCACCAAACTCATTAGGCAGACCTGCGTTTGGATGCGCAGAGACAAAAGTATCAGCGATATTAGATAACGTTTGAATGTGTGGACGTAGCGCATCGGCACCAAGCGCACAGTTGAAGCCAACCGATAACGGTTTAGCATGGCGAATTGAGTTATAAAAGGCTTCAGCGGTTTGCCCTGATAAGGTACGACCTGACGCGTCAGTAATCGTACCCGAAATCATAATCGGTAATTCAAAACCAATGTCATCAAACACGCCCGTAATGGCAAATATCGCCGCTTTGGCATTGAGTGTATCAAAGATTGTCTCGATTAAAATAAGGTCGACACCGCCTTCTATCAAGCACAAGGTTGCTTCACGGTAGTTGAGTACCAACTCATCAAAGGTGATATTACGAAAGGCTGGATCATTGACATCAGGTGATAGCGAGCACGTGCGTGAGGTAGGGCCCACGACACCAGCGACGAAACGAGGCTTATCAGGTGTCTTGGCAGTGAACGCATCTGCTGCACTGCGGGCAAGTTCAGCTGCCGTTTTATTTAGCTCAGGTACCAAATACTGCATATCGTAGTCGGCCATGGATAGACGCGTACCGTTGAAGCTATTGGTCTCGATGATATCCGCACCAGCAGTCAAATGATCGTTATGGATATCTATAATCATTTGTGGTTGCGAGAGTACGAGCAAATCATTATTGCCGCGCACGTCTTGGTCTATATCCGCAAAACGCTCACCACGATAATCCGCTTCTTCTAATTTATAGGTTTGAATCTGCGTACCCATCGCCCCGTCTAACATCAAAATTCTTGAGGCCATTTGCTCAGTGATACGGGCACGTGCTGTTAGCTGCTGCTCTTTGTATGGAAACACGGCAGGTGGCGTCAGTATAAAGTCATCAGCAGATTGTGATGAGTGCGAGGTGGCATCAGTGTTTGAAGTCATTGTTTGGGTCATAGGAGCGCTGCTTATATCGTCAATATTATAAAAGGAGGGAATAACAAATAGGGTATAAATGTATATAAAAGGCGTCGAAAAAGTCGCATTATTTTAGCATGAAAATCACACAGCACGAGGGACAGTACTTATTCCTCTTTGGCAATATCATCAACATATAGTTGATTCAGTTTAAAAGAAGAACAAGGCAACCGAGTGCAGACGTATATGTGATACTTCAAGCGAGGTTAACGCTGTCATTCTTTTATAGAGGAGTGACTATATTGTCTGTTTGTTTAATATGAATATTAGAGTTTATTGCATAAAACAGATAGGCACAAATGAATATCTGTGCACTCACTGATTACATAAAGCTTTGCTTTTGTAAATTAAAGTTAGACATTACTCTCAAAAGTCAGACATTACTCTTAAAAGTAAGACAGAGTTTACAGCGCCGCTACAAAAACAGCGTAAAGGTACCTTGATAAACTTTTTTGAGATGTTAATTTGATTTCAGAAGAACTGGCATTTCGTAAGCAATACTTACTAATAAGTGTTTATTGTTTTTATAAGATATGAGTATTTATATCGATGTAATGATCGCCTACGAAATGTAAGTTAGTTAATCAGATAACATTACTATCATCCAAAAATTTCTAGTCACTAATATTTAAGTCACTAATATTTAAGTCACTAATATTTAAGTCACTAATATTTAAGTCACTAATATTTAAGTCACTAATACTTCAGTTACTACTATTTAATCATCAAGGATATAATTATGAAGCTTACTAAAATTGCTGCCATCGGTACACTAGCCCTTTCAGTCGCAGGCCTGAGCGCATGTAATAATATGATGCCAAGTGATGGCGAAAATGCAGCGACGCAAACGCCTACTAGCAGCCAAGCAATGTCAGACATGAATGTAGTACAAATTGCACAGAGCAACGCTGATTTTTCATTGCTAGTTGAAGCCGTACAAGCTGCCGGTATCGCTGAACCATTATCTAATCCTGATGCCAACTTCACGATATTTGCACCAACCAATGAAGCGTTTGCACAAGTATTACAAGAAACAGGTATGACAAAAGCGCAACTGTTTGCCAACAAGCCATTGCTAACCAAAATCTTGGGCTACCATGTAATTAATGGCGCAGCGCCAGTATATGCAGCAGATGTGAAGCCAGGAAACATCGCCATGCTTAGCAAAGACACGCTAATGGTGACAGCGAAAGGTCAGCTGCAAGATGAAAACGGCCGTACAGCTAACATCCTAAAAACTGATATTGCTGCTACCAATGGTGTTGTACACGTAATCGACAAAGTACTATTACCTAAATAAAGTACGACTGTAAAATAGCTTTAGTTAAGATGTGACGACTGTATACCTATAATTGTATACCTATATATGATGAAGCTGGTATGAATACCAGCTTTTATCTGTCATAAGATGGCTATTTTATTACAAGCGTTCATTTTATTAAAAGCATTCGTTTTATTAAAGGCATCCGTATCTCTAATATCACGGTGACCGATATACAAGTTAATAATGGTGTCGTACACGTGATTGATACAGTGTTGCTACCTAAGTAAGCATTAATTCAAAATTAATCAGTTAGAATCGTAGTTATTGGTATAGCAGATTTGATGTGATCGACTCCAACCAATTGGTATCGCTTGCAATAAATAAGTTGTTAACTGTTATATTCATTAACTGAGAGAACTTATTTGTTCATCAAATAACTTAATTGAACATTCATTGATAAGGAAATACCTATGTTGAAGAAGAACCTACTATCTATCGCTGTTGTTACCGCTGCCATGTCACTCGCTGCTTGTGCTGACAAAGAAGCCACTACTGATCCAGTAGAACCAGAAGCGACTACTGAAGAAGTTGTAGCAGAGCCAATGGCTGAAACTGACGCAATGGGTGAAACTGATCCTATGGCTGAAACTGATGGCATGGAAGACACGATGGCTACACAAACCATCGCTGAAATCGCAGCAGGCAACGAAAACCTAACGATTCTAACCGCTGCACTACAAGCGGCTGGTCTTGATACTATGCTAATGGAAGAAACCAAGCATACAGTATTTGCACCAACTGATGATGCGTTTGCTCCTGTACTAGAGAAGCTAGGCGTAACTAAAGAAGAGCTATTGGCTAACACTGATTTGCTCAAAAAAGTACTTCCTTACCATGTGCTAGCGTCAGAAGTATTGGCTGCTGATATCCCTTATGGTACTGATATCAAAACAGCGAACGGTGCAACTATTTCTATCAGCGAAGACAATGTAATCACTGATGCTACTGGTAACACTGCTAATATCACTGGTACAGATATCATGGCAACGAATGGTGTAGTACACACTATCGATGCAGTATTGATGCCTGAGTAAGTTTTTAATCTGTTTATTTATACTTTATCAATGATATCGAAAAGGCCTAGCTTTTAGCTGGGCTTTTTTGTGCTCAAAGGTTATCTGTCGTTAATTCATCGTAGCACTGCTATAAGTCTACCGTGTGAAACCAACAGCTGATTCAATGCAACTGTGAGTCTAGATAGCTGATGACAAGGGCATAGATATTGAATTTTTCAGCGAGACCAACGTTAGTACTTTTTGATATCACTATTTTGACCATAGTCTTTACTCATTAAGACTTGCGGTTAGCGTAGTAGAGTGGATGTCTCATGAGTGCATAGAGATAGAGGCAAATACAGAGGCACACCACATCTGTATAAGTACATAAGAGAGTAGGTACGTATCCTATGACTAGCTCTATTGTGTATAGCTCTATTGTGTATAGCTATATTGCATCTAACTATATTTTAGCAGTGCCTGTTTTATATTTATTCATTGAGACTACACAAATAAAAAAGCCCAAGACACTTGTCTTGGGCTTTTTTTAGAGGCTTAAAGAACCACTACTTTAAAGAGTTTTAGTAAACGTATTACTTAGCTTCTTTGTTGAGTGGATTTGCAGCCAATCTTTGTTGCTCTTCTGCATGACGCTCTTCCCAATAAGTCGCATTCTTGATACCAAATTTCTTAGGATCAAACACGAATCGTTTGGCAGTGGTGCCGCCACCAGCTTTGAGCTGTGCTTCGTAATCTCTTAGGATATCGATAGCAGGGCGTGCGACAAAGAAGATCACGATGATACCAACGATGTTCAACCAAGCCATCAGGCCAACACCAACGTCGCCAAGTCCCCAGATATATCCAGAGCTGTTTAGTGCGCCATAAGCAACCATAAACATGATGATAAGCTTAACAACGAACTGACCCGCTTTACTAGCGCCTTTGCCCATAGAGCGGGTAAGGTACGAGATGTTGACTTCGGCGATGTAGTAGTACGCCAAGATAGTTGTAAAGGCAAAGAAGAATACAGCGATGGCAATGAACGTATTACCAAAAGTACCGTAAACTGATTCCATCGCCATTTGGGTGAATGCAGGTGCGTTGATTTCAGTAGTCGCTGCTACGTTTTGAACCAAGAACTGGCCATCAGGTAACGTGCCTTGAATGTTGTACATGCCTGTAGACAAAATCATGAAGGCAGTCGCAGAACAAACAAGTAAGGTATCAACATAAACTGAGAATGCTTGTACCAAACCCTGCTGTGCTGGATGATCAACCGCAGCAGCTGCGGCAGCGTGAGGACCTGTGCCCTGACCAGCTTCGTTTGAGTAAATACCTCGCTTCACACCCCAACCAATAGCAGCACCAAAGCCCGCTTGAGCAGTAAATGCATCACCAATGATTGAACCAAATACGTGAGGGATCATGCTGAAGTTAGAGAACATGATAAGTAGGGCTAAGATAATATAACCTACTGCCATAAATGGTACAGCGTATTCAGTAAAGGTCGCAATACGTTTGATACCACCAAAGATGATGAATCCTAATACCACTAAGATAATACCAAGGGCGATAATACGAGTTGTGCCAGTTTCGATACCCATGAAGTTCATGACTGAACCTTCACCGGCGACCTGAGCCACAGCATTGATAACACCGTTCGCCTGTACACCAGGTAAGAAGATACCACAAGAAACGATAGAAGCAATGGCGAATAAAATACCATACCACTTTTGACCAAGCGCACGCTCGAAGTAGTAAGCAGGGCCACCGCGGTATTCACCCGTGACAACATCACGCTCTTTATAAATCTGACCCAAGGTAGATTCAACATAAGCGGTTGAAGCACCTAAGAAGGCCACAACCCACATCCAGAATACGGCACCTGGACCACCAAAACCAATGGCAGCAGCAACACCAGCGATATTACCCATACCTACACGACCGGCTAGAGAAACGGCTAATGCCTGAAATGATGAGATACCATCATTATCAGGTTTGCCCTTAAACAGCAATCTAATCATTTCACCGAATAGGCGGACTTGTACAAAACGCGTTAAGATGGAATAAAATAGACCCGCACCTAAGCACAGATAGATCAGCGCAGGGCTCCAGATAATTCCGTTTACTAAGTTAACTAAACTTTCCATATTTATATTCCTAGTACTGTCTCAAAGTAGCTCTGTATGCTAGGAGTAAGCTAACTGGTTAACTTACTTATTTAAGTTAAGCAGTTAAATTAGCTACATCGACTCATGTATATTACTTGAGTCTCATACGTGCTTGGCCACTAAGAATGGACTGTAGTTTTCTGTGTTTATCCGCGTATATTAATAGCAATATTGACCGTTTATATAGTGCTTGCTATTGACAATATTAGTATCAACGGATAAAACAGGCAGTTATATAATTAAATACTTATCGTAGTGATAGTATTCAATTTGCTATGAGCCGTTCCGATTGACTACACTATTGGCATGGCTGATTAAGTTTAGCGAGTGACTATCTATAACTACTTACTATAACTATCTAGTAGTTAACTGATATTTATATAGAAATCAGAAGTTCACTAATACTAATCATACTATAAGTCCACTACCAAATGTATTCAAACCGTACGGCTACGTAACTGCAATTTGCCATATTTTTGTACCAATTACTAGAATTTTCTTTTTATATAACTATATGTATGTATATTTGATGAGTTGAATAGGGTCATAAACAAGCATAAAACATCATATGTTTCGTCATTCTGTAAGTTTCGAATTTTGGAATAAAGACATATTGACGAATTGTAAATAAATAGTCTCTGTGATTGGCTGTAAAATCCACAGGAAAGCAAAGGGTAAACTCGTAGAAATGTCATATTTTTGGCGGGGTTTACGGGGTGTTTGAGGGATGTTATCGTTCGATAATCAGTAATAGAAGCAAACGAGCGAAAACATATAGCGGTTGTGTTTTGGTAATCATGAATTGTAAATATGCCGTGATGGCATCATCATTGCTAGAATACCTTGCAGAAGACGATATGACATTTTATAGATAGAGGTACATAAACAGGGGTATGATAACGACTACGCTAGCAATGCCTTTATCAGTCTTTGTAAGGTTATATAAGCAATATAGAGCTGTGTAAGCATTCAAAGTCAGTATCCAAAAATTATTAAAAAGTACTCAAAAATTATTAAAAAACGTGTTACTAAGTATTTTGTTATTTACCATTATCAGGAGAAACAACGATGAAGCGTCAATCAATTGTAAAACCCATTATGTTGGCAGCCGTATTAGCGACTTCTACCGTTGGTCTAAGCGGCTGTGGCTATAACAACCTGCAGGCGCAAGATGAGCAAGTGACAGCATCGTGGTCAGAAGTGGTCAACCAATACCAGCGCCGTGCTGATTTGGTGCCAAACCTAGTCAAAGTGGTACAGCAGTATGCAGAGCAAGAGCAAGAAGTATTCACTCAGGTGGCAGAAGCTCGCTCACGTGCTGGTGGTATCACGGTAACGGCAGAAGTGCTCAATGACCCAGAAGCGATGGAGCGTTATGCTGCTGCGCAAGAACAGATGACTGGTGCGCTATCACGTCTAATGGCCGTGTCTGAGCGATATCCTGAGCTAAAATCAGATGCATTGTTCCAAGATTTGCAAGCTCAATTAGAAGGGACTGAAAACCGTATTACGGTCGCGCGTAACCGTTATATTCAAGAAGTACAATCGTATAATACGACGGTGCGCCAGTTCCCAACCAATATTACGGCCAAAGTATTTGGTATGGATACCAAGCCAAACTTTAGCGTGGCGAATGAAGAAGCTATCTCAACGGCGCCGACTGTTGATTTTGGTGATGACGATGCAGCGAGTGCTCAGTAAAGCACATTGAATGAAGCTATCGATAGAAACGTGTTAGCGGCTCTATTCGTGTAGAGTAGTCGGCCAGATTTATTTTAAAGGTATTGATAAGTATGAATACCTATCAATTTACAGTTAGTTAAAGGTAATTTGGATATAGAGCAGGCGAGTAATAGTACTACAGATGGTAGACTGAGCGCGCCTGATGCCATAACCAATTTATATGAAACTGACTATAGTACAGATGTCATTTGAGGTGGTATAGATTAGATGAATCATTCAAAAGCAATCTTATCAGTATTACTGCTCACACTCAGCGTCAGTGGTGCGCCTATGCTACACGCTGCGCCTAACGATACAGTTGCCGCGACCAATAGTACGTCGAGCTTGCAAGATCGTAGTGTCGAGGATTTGGTGGCACTTGCCAAGGCAGGTGAGTCCAATGAAGCTATCAACGATGCCGTGTTGGGTAATGACGCTATCAATGATGCCGTCCTTGGCAACGAGGCGATTAATCCTAATGTGGCTAATGATGAAGCGACATCAAGCTCGCAGCCAACCGCTCAAGCACCAATACAGTCAAATGCAGAGAGTGTCGATGCTGATAAGCTGATACTGAACTCGCCCGTGGTTGACCAAGCCAATATCTTAAACCCGCAAGAAAAACAGCGATTAGAGGCACAGCTTAGAAGTATTTATCAGCAAGGTTTTGCCCAAGCCGCAGTGGTGATTGTTCCTACCACGAATGGTGTACCCATATTTGATTACGCATTAGAAGTGGCTGAAAAGTGGCAGTTAGGTAATGAAGATATCGATGATGGATTACTGATGGTGGTCGCTGTTAATGACCGTGATATGTATGTTTTGACAGGTTACGGATTAGAGGGTGTGTTACCAGACGCTGCGGTCAGCCGGATTATTCGTGAAGATATCACGCCGTTGTTTAAGCAAAATGACTATGGTGCTGGGATACTGGCAGGTGTTGGAGCGTTAAAGGCGCGCTTGACTGCTGATCCTGAGGTATTGGCTCGTGCTGATGCGCAAGCAGCCGAACGTAGTACACAGCAGGGATCTGACGAAGTGCCGTCGCCTATTTTCTTATTTATCATGGCGATGATATTCGGTAGCTTTATTACCAATATCTTTGGTCGTGTGTTTGGCTCTATCCTGACGACAGGTGGCTTCTTTGCTGGCTCACTCGCATTGGGTGGTGGCTTTTTCATGACTGTGATTATGGCAATATTTTTATGGCTATTTTTGATTTCACGTGGCGGCGGTGGCGGTAAAGGTGGCTCTGGCGGTGGTCGTAAACGCGGTGGCATGATATTCCTGCCTGGTATGGGCGGTGGTAGTAGCGGCTTTGGCGGTGGTGGATTCGGTGGCGGCGGCTTTGGCGGTGGCGGTGGTGGATTTGGCGGCGGTGGTGCTGGCGGATCATGGTAGACGCTGGCTAGAACTCTTGATAAAACTAGAGCTCTTGATAAGAACAGATACTAAATCCCCATTAGCAATGACGTACTTGAGGAAATAATACAATGGCAGAAAACAACACTTCAAATCCCAGTTTTGCCCGCTGGTGGCGTCAAGTTTTGTTTGTCCCTCTCTTGCATAGTAAGTGGCTAACAGAAGATGCCAAAGCTCGTCTTACAGAAAAGGTAACACAAGCAGAGCGTGGGCATCGCGGTGAGGTGTTTTTGATTGTAGAAAACCATCTGCCTATTCAGGACGCTTACCATGTTGGCTGCCGCGCACGTGCGATTGATTTGTTTAGTGAATATCGCGTTTGGGATACTGAAGAAAATACAGGTGTTTTAATCTATGTCAATGTTTGCGAGCATCAGCTAGAGATCGTGGCGGATCGTGGTATCAGTGCTCACGTTAGCCCAACTGTTTGGCGCGCGATGTGCGACAAAGCCGTATCAGGTATTGCCAATCAAAAAACAGAAGAAAGTTTGGCTGAATTATTGGATGAAGTGGGACAAGTAATGCGTCAGTATTATCATCTTGAGCATGATCCAGCGGGTAATGAGTTGTCTGATACTGTGGTGTTTTTAAAGTAATGTTTATCATCGTATCTGATAGCCGTTTTTTTAGATTTTATCGCTTCTCTATGGTTTCAGCCTCAATTGAAATATAATAGCGTTTCTAGAAAGAGAGCGATTGAGATATAACTTAAGCATATATACAAATACCGCATTTATAAAAGCCTTTCTTGATAACACCCTAATATAAAAAGTCACTACTGGAACACTATGATTGATTTAATACAGAAACTACCGAAAGCTGAACTGCACTTACATATCGAGGGCTCATTAGAGCCTGAGCTGATGTTTAGATTGGCAAAAAAAAACCAGATAGAAATTCCGTATAAAGACATAGAAGACGTGCGTAATGCCTATAACTTCACTAATCTGCAAACGTTTTTGGATATCTACTATGCAGGCGCAAACGTCCTTATCACCAAAGATGACTTCTATGATTTAACATGGGAATACATTCTGAAGTGTGTTGAAGACAATGTCATTCACACAGAGATATTCTTTGATCCACAAACCCATACCGAAAGAGGCGTGCCTTTTGAAGCGGTAATTACGGGTATCAAAGAAGCACTCGCGGATGCTAAGGAAAAATACGGCATCACTTCTTGCATTATCATGTGCTTTTTGAGACATTTATCACAAGAAGAAGCTTCTAAAACGCTAGAAGAAGCAATGGCATTTAAAGATGACATTATCGGTGTCGGTCTTGATTCTTCAGAATTGGGAAACCCTCCTTCAAAGTTCAAAGATGTCTTTAAAATGGCAGAAGAAGCGGGCTTTAAATTGGTCGCACATGCTGGCGAAGAGGCCGATTTTTCTTATATCTACGAAGCATTGGATTTATTGAACATTAATAGAATAGATCATGGCGTGCAGTCTATAAAAAGCCCAGAGCTGATGCAAAGACTTAAAGATGAGCAAATGCCGCTGACCGTTTGCCCGAACTCTAATATTGAACTCAAGGTCTTCGGGAATTATAAAGAACACAATATAAAAGAGCTGCTAGATTATGGTCTGAATATCAGTGTCAATTCTGATGATCCAGCGTATTTCAAAGGCTATATCAATCAAAACTTTATAAATATCTGTGAAAACTTACCGTTAACAGAAGATGATATCGTTACTTTAGTAAAGAATTCGTTTAGATCGTCATTTATAGATGATGAGTTAAAAGCAGCATATCTAGCGAAAGTGGATCTGGCACTACAGTAAATCAACTATGATTAGTTTTTATTATCCAAGGCTTAATGGTTTATATAAATCGTTAAGCCTTTTTTATTATGCTACTAGGACACTTTTATTCAATGGAATCATCATACGACATAATACTTAGCTCTATTTCATATCGGATGTCAGTATCAGTCATATCGTTACGGCTATAGCGCAGTAATCTCTTGTATTAATAGTGGCAGAATGATGCCCGCTTTTTCTGCTAACGTTATATCAACGAGTGTATTCGGCGTCGGGTCTGGGTTTATCTCGATAATTTTGGCGGCATTCTGTTTGGCTAACTGCGATAGTCCAGCAGCGGGGTAGACGAGACTTGATGTGCCAATACTAATAAATACCTCGCAGTTAGTCGCAGCAGTTTCAGCTGTTTGCCACTCATCTATAGGTAACGCTTCACCAAACCATACGATGTCTGGCCTGATATATCCATCGCAATACCTACAGGTCATCAGTGTTTCATCAAAGCTAAGCGTATTTTCGCCGCTATATGAGTTCCTTGCTTGATTTGGATAGGGCATCTCGCATTGACTACAACGATTGCACCACAGATTGCCATGTAAATGGGTCACGGTACTACCAGCTTGCTCGTGCAAGTCATCAACATTTTGGGTGATAAGTGTCACTTGCTGCTCGGAGGACTGAGCATGATACTGCCACTGTGCTAAGGCATCATGTGCTGGATTTGGCGTTTTATCGGAGACCACTTGCCGGCGCCATTGATACCATGACCATACTAGCTTCGGATCACGGATGAACGCATCTGGCGTGGCTAAATCTTCTACGCCATAGTTCTCCCACAATCCTGTTTGCTTGTCTCGAAACGTTGGGATACCGCTTTCTGCAGAAATGCCTGCCCCTGTCAAAATGCAAATACGCTGTTTCGATTTCAATAACTTAGTAGCAAGTTCTACTTCTACTATTAACGCTGGTGATAATTCTGCTAACATGAGCCAACCCTTGCTAATGATGGATGTTTTTTCTTATGATAGATGGAATTTGGTGGCTTGTCATACTGTTTGCCGTTATCGCAGTCTTATGGATGTTGGCAAAGGCGCGTGGTGCTAAAGCGGGCGAAAAATATAGCCACAAACATAGCCACAAAATGAATGCAAAGGCGAATAAACCTATTAATGATAGCCTACAAAAAACCTCAGCATTATTGAAGCAGTATTTCCCTGATTATCGAGTAAACCGTAAAGCGAATCATTTATTGCTCAGTAAGCAAGACAAAAAAATCGCGATGATTACCATTGATAAAAAAATAGACGTTGGTCAACGTCGTTTGGGAGATGTTCCTGTGATTAATTACCACCGTGTGCCTAGTCGCGCTCAGTTGACTGCTAACTTGCAAGACGCAGAATAATTTTTTATATAGGTGAGAGATTGAGAAGTATATGGGCACAGAAAAGCCGCAAACATATTGAAGTATGTTTGATAAGTATGAGCAATTTGGGGTAATACTAAAGAAGGGTGGAGCAAGGCTGGAACATAATGATTGGTGCGCTCGGCGGGAGTCAATCATAAAGCTATAAGTCTCTGTTATCAGTGCTTGAGAGATTGTTGTAAATTAATTTAACAACAGATTTAACAACATTTCGTTATCGCTAAAGATCAGAATTTATGTATAGGTTGGCACAACTTAAAGACATAAAAATGTCTGAGCAACCAATCCCTGATAACTATTCAGGGGCTTGCTCAGACAACTTAAATATATCAATGGATAATGGTAATGTCAATCAAGCTAAAACCCCAGTTAAATGAGCATTAGCCAACATTGCACACTTTACACGCATATTCACAGAAAGCTGCGCGTTTAATCATTTGAATTGAAAGTATAAGCTTTGTATTGCGCTTAGAAGCACCTATACGTTCAAAAGCTCTCTTAAATCGCTAAAAGCAGTTTTCCATCTTGCTCAAACAGAAAGCCTTCGTCTATTAAAGACGCTATGTCTCTATAAAAGGTTCTTTCTGTACGGTTACTATACAGCGCTTTGATTTGTGGATTACGCAATAATGCAGCAGGGGTATATATATCATTAAGCCCCATCATGACCATAATAGTATTAAACTGTCTTTCAGAGATATTCTTATTAAACTTGGCATTATTTAAACTACCTTGATACAGTAAAAAACCAATCAGCTGATTACATTGATCATGTAGATCATTAATAGTTTGTAGCATGCCAGCCATTACAAAATCAATAAAAGGTTGGTTTGGCCTCTCTTTTTTAGCTTTGGCTTGCTTACGACAATGGTTAAATAAAGCGAAGTATTCATGAATGTTTTTTTGATAGTAATGCCATATGGCCGATGATGACAGCCTATATCCTGATTGCTCGTATATCAACATCTCAATCAATCGACCCGTTCTACCATTGCCATCCCAAAAGGGATGGATAAGCTCAAAATAGTAATGAGCCAGACTGGCTCGAATAATGACATGCTGGTTAATAATAGCAGGGCTATTTAGCCATTCAATCCAAGCTTGTAATAGGTACTCAATATCTTCAAGGCATTTAGGAGGCTGATAACGCCCTCCATGTTCTGCATTACCGACATAGGTTTTTTGCCATTTTTCATTATCTCTAAATTGTCCGACTGGGTTATGTCCCTCATCTAAGCCTTGCGATACTAAAGCATGCAGGTGTGTGATATCTGCTAATGAAAATGCTCTACCTTGTGTAGGCTCAAACTTTGGATTACGTTGTTTATTGACCCATAGCAAAGCATCTTTTAGATTAAACAATCGTTTTTCGGCTGATTTCTGAATCTCTTTCGGGTTCGCATGTAAAATATCACCCGTTTCTTCTTCGCTAAATTCTCCACCTTCAATGGTATTTGTGCTGTAAACACTACTCACCAAAACCTTTTCTTGAATTTGGTCTATAATTTTTGCGGCTTTTGGTGTTTTATTGAAACGTAGTTGGGCATCATCAATACGATTTAATAGGGCTTCATCGGGTAAGCTGCCCAACGTAAACGTAAATGATCCAGACCGATAAGTCATGACTCTAAGTGTGCCATCATCAATCCACTCTTTAGACTGCTCTGCCATAATAGATAACCCTAATTTGTCAAAGAAAATGTCAAAATAATTATTGTCTAAGATTATTATATGACAAGGGATGTAGTAAAATATATACTAAAAATGTCAAAGAAAATGTCAAACGTTTTGACTCATTAAGATGAAAAGCACCTACAGGCATACAAAATAGGCGCAAATAGTGCACGTTTTCTTTACATCTCTTTTGCATTGTGCTAGTGGCTTTTACTGTGGCTCCTAGTCTATTGATTGAATTGAATAAAGGTCAATGAAAAGTTGATCTTCTTACTTACTGCTACAAATCTCATATTCAGACTTGCCGAGTAATGTCGAATACCCTTATGATGGTTATATTTTGTCTAGAATGGGGTAGTACCTCATCGTTGACACACGATCTATATCCTATATCCCTGCCCAACAAATAATAAGACGAACCCATGACCAAAAACTTCTCTCAAACAGCGGCTTTCATTTGGTCTGTCGCTGACCTATTACGTGGTGACTTTAAGCAATCTCAATACGGCCGCATCATCCTGCCATTCACACTACTGCGCCGCTTAGAGTGCGTATTAGCAGACACCAAAGCTGCTGTAGTGGCCGAGAGTGAGCGTATCGCTGAAAAGGGTCTGCCAGAGGAAGCACAAGAGAAGTTCATCATTCGTGCCAGCAAGCATGCATTTTATAATACCTCGCCCATGGATTTGAGCAAGATGGGTCAGAGCGATATTAAGGACAACCTTAATACCTACGTGCAATCTTTCTCTAAAGACGCGCGTGAGATATTCGAGCATTTTAAGTTTGAAGAGTTTGTCGGGCAACTGGCCGATGCCAACTTGCTGTATAAAGTGGTGCAGAAGTTCGCCAATACGGATCTTAGCCCTGACGCTATCTCTAACCATGAAATGGGCTTTGTGTTTGAGGAGCTGATTCGCCGCTTTGCTGAGAGCTCGAACGAAACCGCTGGGGAGCATTTTACTCCGCGTGATATCGTGCGCCTGACCACCTCACTGGTGTTTATGGAAGATGATGACGCGCTGACCAAAGACGGCATCATTCGAACCATTTATGACCCGACGGCAGGTACGGGCGGTTTTCTATCCTCTGGTATGGAATACGTGTTAGAGCTGAACCCTGATGCGGTCATGCGTACCTATGGGCAAGAGCTTAACCCTGAGTCTTATGCCATCTGTAAAGCCGATATGCTGATCAAAGGGCAAGAGGTGAATAACATTAAGCTGGGCAATACGTTATCTAGTGATCAACTGGTCGCTGAGAAGTTTGACTACATGCTATCGAACCCACCGTTTGGGGTAGATTGGAAAAAGATATCAGGTGAGATCAATGACGAGCATACACAAAAAGGCTTTGATGGTCGCTTTGGGGCGGGCTTGCCGCGCGTGTCTGATGGTTCGCTATTGTTCTTGATGCATCTGATTAGCAAGATGCGTCCGATTGTCAGTCAGGGACAAGGTGAGAATGAAGCGACTGATAGCAGCAATCAAAGCAGCGCAAACAGCACTCAAGGCAGCCGTATCGGTATTATCTTAAATGGCTCACCGTTATTTACAGGCGGCGCAGGTAGTGGTGAGAGTGAGATTCGCCGCTACATCCTAGAGGCCGATTTACTTGAAGCTATTATCGCTCTACCGACCGATATGTTCTATAACACGGGCATTGCCACCTATGTATGGGTGCTCAGCAATAAGAAAGCAGATGAGCGCCGTGGCAAGGTGCAATTAATCGACGGTAGTAATCTATACAGCAAGATGCGTAAATCACTGGGCTCTAAGCGTAATGAGATGAGTGAAGACGATATCAAAACCATTACCAAAAGCTTCGGTAACTTTGAGGTGGTCGATGCGCGCGTACTCGATAAGCCAGAGGAAGTAAAATCCAACCGTGGTCGTCAATCGGCAAACCCTAAGACTGAGGCTGCCAAAACCTTTGCCAGTAAGATATTTGCCACTCATGAGTTTGGCTATCGCCGTCTCACCATTGAGCGTCCACTTCGTCTGTCTGCTCAGCTGTCTGATAGCGCCATTGATAGCTTGCGTTATGCGCCTAAGCCTTTTGATATGGTCATGCCAGCACTGTATGAGGCATTTGGTACTAATTGGACAACTGACAGCAATAATAATAGCTATGGTGATCTATCAGCAGTCACTTTAGAAGCGCGTGCAATGATTAAGGCCGACTTTAGCGAGCTAAAAGAAAGCCAAATTAAAGACGTACTGGCGGCTAAGCTATGGCAGTCGCAGCTTGCCCTGATGAATAAAGCTAAGGCATTACAAACGGTGATCGGTGACAGCCAATTTGATGACTTCAATGAGTTTGATAAAGTGTTTAAACAGGCGTTAAAAGATACTGATGTCAGCTTGGACACTAAAGAGAAGAAACAGCTGCTAGACGCCATCACGTGGAAAAACCCTGAAGCAGAACCCGTCATCAAAAAAGCAGTCAAGGTTGCCAATTCGCTCTATGGAGCGTTTAGCTACACTGACCCTGCCAGCAAGAGCAAAATAGTAGAGTTCCAAACAGACAGCGACTTGCGCGATTATGAAAACGTACCGCTGAATCCTGAGTTGACGACGACTGAGCTGATTGAAAGTTACTTCGCCCGTGAAGTACAGCCGCATGTGCCTGATGCATGGATCAATAGCGACAAGACAGATGCCATTGATGAAGAGATTGGCATCGTCGGCTTTGAGATACCGTTTAACCGTCATTTCTATGTGTATGAGCCACCGCGTCCGCTAGCTGAGATTGATGCGGACTTGGATGCGGTTAGCACTGAGATTATGCAGTTATTGGGTGAGGTGCATTCGTAATGGCTGAATCAGTAGCGAAGTATCAGCAATATGATGAGTATAAAAAGGTAACTTTGGGGTGGCTTGATAGTCTGCCTTCACATTGGCAGGTCAAAAAACTAAAATACTTAGGCGATTCGATAATTGGTCTCACTTATTCACCTGACGATGTGGTGCAATTTGAAGATAAAGGGACTCTAGTTCTTCGTTCATCAAACGTTCAGAATAAGAAACTAGCATTTGATGATAATGTGTATGTTAAAAAAGAAATACCTGAAAAGCTTCGGAATCAGTTAGGAGATATCTTAATTTGTGCACGAAACGGTAGTAGAGCTTTGATTGGTAAAAATGCAGAAATTGATGAGTCAGCAGTAGGACTCACCTTTGGTGCATTTATGATGATTTTTCGTAGCGAACATAATAGATATCTATCCTATGTTTTTAATTCAGCAATATTTGAATATCAGTCTGGGACGTTTCTTACAGCTACTATTAACCAATTAACTTCTTCAAATTTAAATAGTTTTGAAGTACCACTTCCTTCAAAAGCTGAACAAGCCAAAATCGCCAACTTCCTCGACCACGAAACCGCCCAAATCGATACGCTAATCGAAAAGCAGCAAACCCTTATCCAACTGTTAAAAGAAAAGCGCCAAGCGGTCATCAGTCATGCGGTGACCAAAGGCTTAAATTCTGACGCGCCAATGAAAGATTCGGGCGTTGAGTGGTTGGGGAGTGTGCCTGAGCATTGGGAAGTTTCAAAGCTTAAATTTGAAAGTGAGATTATTGACTGCCGTAATAAGACTCCTGAGTATTTTGAAAATGGTGAGTACTTTGTAGTTAGAACAACTAATGTGAGGCATCAAAAGTTAAACTTTAATGGCGCTTTGTACACAGATAAAAAGAATTTTGATATATGGACACAAAGAGGAGTACCGCCAGCTGGCTCTATCCTTTTCACTCGTGAAGCGCCTACGGGTGAAGTTTGTCTAGTACCAGAAGATTTGAAGTTTTGTATGGGTCAGAGAATGATGAACTTCATTGCTCATGATGAAAGCTATACAAACTACCTTTTCGATTATTTAATTTCAGATTGTCTTGATAGGTATATTAACAGCGTCTCACATGGAAGTACTGTAAGCCATTTGAGAGTTGAACAAGTTCAAAATATTCCTGTGCTAGTTCCTCCCTTAGATGAGATTGCGCAAATTCATAATCATATAGAGAAGTTGAAATTAAGCTTTGACGATATTGAGCTAAATGCTAAAAAAGGCATTCAACTCATGCAAGAACGCCGCACGGCTTTAATTTCTGCCGCTGTCACGGGTAAGATTGATGTGCGGGGCTGGGAGAAAGATCAGTGAGTTGGCTAATCGATTTAAAAGAAATTATTTTCCCAGTATTATTATCCATACTAGGTATTTTAGGTACAGCTTACAAAGCGATTAAAGAGGGTCATACATCAAGAAAAAACAGACTCGAAGAGTTCAAGAGTCTGATAGATAGACGTGGTGATATCAGAAAATACAATAGGTTTCATCAAGACTTAGAAGTTAGTAACGTTAGATATCTGAAAGGCTTTAACTGGTTAGAAATAGAATCAATCCTCAAAAAAGACATAGGAATTGTGACACTTAAAAATTTAAGGGTGCTTAGTAAGCGGCAGTTTATGGCTCTAGACGATGACAATATCATCTTGCCAGAAAGCTCTTATGTTATTGTTAAGCATCTTAAAAATCCAGTAAGCTATTTTTTAATTATCAATTTCTTATGCAGTGCATTCGCCCTTTTTGTTGTATTGAACTCATCTCCATTCAATTATCTGCTGTTTTTTGGTGCTTTAATATATACATTAGTTTCTGAAGTTTTAGCTATCTATAACTTTGATG